>CAUEKL010000331.1 GCA_959018215.1 uncultured Gemmiger sp. | reverse complement strand
CGCCCTCGTAGGGGCCGATGCCCCCCTCCTGCTCCATCTGGTCCATGATACGCGCTGCCCGGGCATAGCCCAGCTTGCAGCGGCGCTGCAGCAGACTGGTGGAAGCCTGTCCGGCTTCGATGACACATTCCACCGCCTGCTCGAACATGGGGTCGCGGGTGTTGTCGCCGTCGTCGGTGTCGCCGCCCTTGCTGCCCTTTTCGGCCACGGCACGGCGCTCCATCTCGGCGATCATCTCCTCGTCGTACTGTTCGGAGCTGGTGGATTTGATGAAGTTCAGCACCGCGCTGATCTCCTCATCGGTGACATAGGTGCCCTGCACACGGACGGGCTTGGCGGCCCCCACCGGCAGAAAGAGCATATCGCCGTTGCCCAGCAGCTTTTCGGCACCGCCGGAGTCCAGGATGGTGCGGGAGTCGATCTGGCTGGAAACCGCAAAGGCGATCCGGCTGGGGATGTTGGCCTTGATCAGGCCGGTGATGACATCCACGCTGGGGCGCTGGGTGGCCACGATCAGGTGGATACCGGCGGCACGGGCTTTCTGGGCAATGCGGCAGATATAATCTTCCACTTCCTTGCCCGCTACCATCATCAGGTCGGCCAACTCGTCGATGATGATGGCAATATAGGGAAGATGCTCCATGTCGGGGTTCTGCTTGGCCAGCTTGTTGTAGCTCTTGATGTCGCGGACATTATTCTCCGCAAAGAGCTTGTACCGGCGTTCCATCTCCGCCACCGAGGCCCCCAGGGCGCCCGCTGCCTTGCGGGGCTCGGTGACCACCGGCATGAGCAGATGGGGAATGCCGTTGTACTCGGCCAGTTCCACCACTTTGGGGTCGATGAGGATGAGCTTGACATCCTCCGGCCCGGAGCGGAACAAAAAGCTGATGATGATGGAGTTGACGCACACCGATTTACCGCTGCCGGTGGAACCGGCAATGAGCAGGTGGGGCATCTTGCACAGGTCCGCCACCTGGGCCTGCCCGGCAATATCCTTGCCCAGGGCCATGGTCAGGGGGCTGCGCATGTTGATATAGTTCTGCGCCTCAAAGACGCTGCGGATGTTGACGGTGGTGCGGATCTTGTTGGGCACCTCGATGCCCACGGCGGGTTTGCCGGGGATGGGGGCCTCAATACGAACACCGGCGGTGGCCAGGTTCAGGGCGATATCGTCGGCCAGGCTGGTGATGCGGCTGACCTTGATGCCTGCCTGGGGCTGCAGCTCATACCGGGTGACCGAGGGACCCCGGCAGATATCCAGGATCTTGGTCTTGACGCCGAAGCTGTCCAGGGTGTTGACCAGGATATCGGCGTTGCGTTTCATCTCCCGCACGGCGCCGCTCTCGTCCTCCGGACGGTTGGCGTTGAAGAGGTTCAGGGAGGGATAACAGTAAGGCTGGTGCTCTTTGCGCAGCAGCGCCATAGCCTTGGCTTCCGGGGTCTGGGTGATGGGCACCGGGCTGGAAATGGGCGCCGAAGCTGAGTTGCCCACCTCCGAGCTGACCCGCAGACGACCGGCGGGCGCAGGCTGATTGGCAGGAACAGGCGCAGCAGCGGCGGCAGTCCGGGCCGGGGCCGCCGGAGCCGCCCGGCCGGTGAGCAGATCAGACACAGGGATACCGGCATTCCAGGCCGCAGCGGCGGGGTCGGCTGCCATCTCCTCATCAAAGCTGCCGCCCAGGGTAGGGATCACATCGGTCTTGGGCGGCTGGGCCACGGACGGCTGCGGTGCGGCCGACTGGGCTGCGGAGTAATCCAGAGTGGTGGCAAAGGTTTCTTCCGGTTCCGGAATGTCCAGGCGCACCTCGGAGGAAACCTCCTGATGCACCGCCGGGCGGGGTGCGGGCGTGCTGGCGTAGGAAGCGGGTGTGCTGCTCATGGCCCGGTTGATCAGGGCATCCAGCTCGCTCTCGCTGGCCTGCACCACCTCCGGTTCCTCCTCCTGGGAGGGTTCCAGATGCAGTTCAAAGTCCTCTTCCGGTGCAGGGGCCGGGGCTGGCGTTCTGGCCGGAGCAGGGGCCTTTTTGCGGCCCAGCTGTTCCAGCGGGTCCAGCCCGAAGGTGCCGCCCGGACCGATGACCACCTTTTCCAGCGGGTCATGGTTGACGGCGTTTTCCAGGGCGCGGGTGGAAGCATCCGGCCCCAGGTCCACATCAAAGTCCGGACGGTAAACGGGCTGCGCAGCCGGTTTTGCTTTTGCGGCCGGCTGGGCAGGGGCTGCCGCAGCAGGAGCAGCGGCCCCCTTGCGGGCTTTTTCTTCCTGTTCCAGGTAGGGCTCCACATCAAAAGCCGGATGCTGGGCAGGCTGCGGCTGACGGGGCAGCGTGCCGGTCAGATTTTCCAGCGGCTCCTCCTCCGGACTCTGGCCGAAGAGCTGGGTGTCGTAGGCGGTGGCCTCGGCACGGCGGGCCTCCTGGGTATCTTCATACTTCTGCATGAGCTGGTTGACATAGCGCACCACGTCCGCCGGCGTCAGGGCAAAGAAGACCATCAGCCCCATGGC
>CAUEKL010000330.1 GCA_959018215.1 uncultured Gemmiger sp. | reverse complement strand
CGAGACCCTGGGGCTCATCACCCCCTGGGGCACCGCCGCCAACGACTCCGCCGCCTGCCAGATGCAGATCGACCAGGTCGGCGCCGGCATTCTGCCCGAAGAGAGCCTGACCCCTGCCCAGCAGCAGGCCCTGGCCGTGGCCGGGGTGGGGCTGGGCTTTACCGAAAGCGGCAGCCCCCGCACCGAGTTTGCCCGCACCGACCGGGATACCTGGCGGAGCGCGGTCATTGCCGCCCTGGCCCCGACCGAAGGGGATGAAGAATAAGGCATTGGGCAAAAAGCCAACTTTTCACAGCTGTACAATGAATTCTTTGTACAAGGCGGCCGGTGAAATTTTGAACACATTGTGATAAAATATAAAATCAAGAGAACCAGGCCCTGTACCGGGCCGTATGATACCGAGCATTGGAGCGAAGGAGAGGCAACAGCATGGAGTATACCCGTTCGCAGTTGATGGACCAGATCGCAAATTTGCGTCGTCTGTTTGACGAGGTGTTTGTGGTGGACCCGGCCACCAGCCGACGTCTGGACCCGGACACCATGCAGCCCGCCGATACTATTGAATCCATTCCCGACCTGGATGAGCGCGGCCGGGCCTGGCGCCCGCTGTACGGCCAGGAAGGCAGTTCCATGGCCCTGTACTGGAGCGTCATGGTCGACTGCCGCCCCTGCGTGCTGGTGGCGGTGTACGACCTGCCCGACCAGCCCAACGGCGGAACCCGGGAAGCCGCGGCCATTTCCCGCATGCTGACCCAGTGCCGCAGCGAGATGTGCCGGGATTATGTGACCGGGGTGTACAACCGGTCCTTCCTGGATGCGGAGTTCCGGGACCGGGTGGCCCAGGCCGCTGCCGCCGGGCAGCCGGTGAGCGTGGCCCTGGTGCGGGTGAATGAGTACGCCCGCCTGTGCCGCACCGAGAGCGTGGCCGCCGCCGACCGCTGCCTGACCACCGCTGCCGGCATCCTGAGCCTGGCGGTGGGGCCGGAGCAGGAAAACACCCCGCTGGTCCGTCTGGAGGACGGGGTGTTCCTGGTGGTGGGCATCGGCACCGACGCCCGCTCGTTGGAAAACCGGCTGCGGGACGCCATGGAGTCCGCCCGCCGCACCTTCTCCATCACCCTGGCCCGCCGGGGCGAGTTCACCGCCACCGTGGTCTCTGCCGACTGGGCCGAGACCGGCAGCTGGGACTGGATGCTCAGCCTGGCGGAACAGCGCCTGGGCGGCTGACCCCGAACGCCTGTATAACCAACCCCCTGTGTACACATACTAACCGTGCCGCCGATACCGCACGGTGAATGAATGTACACAGGGGGTTTTTCTATGTCTCAGACCGAACAGATGCAAAACGACAACGAAAGCATGCTCCAGGAAGTGGTCCAGAACACCGAGATGGGCAAGAACACGCTGGAAGAACTCATGGGCCTGACCCATGACCAGGCCCTGAAAAGCGAGATGCTGCGCCAGCGCAACGAATACCGCCGTCTGAACCAGCAGGCCCACACCGCCCTGGACGCCATCGGCCGCCAGGCCAAAGGCCAGAGCGCCGCCGCCCGCATGAGCGTGAGTATGGGCATCCGCACCCGCACCATGCTGGACAAGTCCACCCGCAACATCGCCACCATGCTGGCCGAGGGCAGCAGTCAGGGCATCCTGGACTGCAAGCGGGCGGAGACCGATTACCCGCTGGCCTCCCCGGGCGCCCACAAGCTCATGCAGGAGCTGTGCGACTTCCAGACCCAGGCCGAGAGCACCTGGCGGGAATTCATCTGACCCCAACCAAAAGCACCCGGCCCCGGGCGGCAGCTGCCGCCCGGGGCCGGGACTTTTTTATGCGTTTGAAGCCTGGTCAGGTGCGTTCCTCCCGGGGACGCACCGCCCCCCGCAGAGCGCTGAGCAGGCCGGGCATGGCAGCCGCGGCCCGGGGCCCGCCGAAGGAAACCATCGACCGCAGGGGCATGCCGTCCATCATCTGCAGGGCGGCTTCATCACTGACGGCGTCCCCGCCGTTTTCGCCCATCTGCCGGCCGTAGCTGGCCAGCATGGTGCGCACGATGGGAGCGGTGCGGTCGTCCCGCAGCAGGTCCCCGATGGGGGTGTTTTCGTCCACCGTCAGCGGACGGCGGCGGGCGGTGGTGTAATGCAGGGGCAGCACGGTGGGGATGTTGCGGCTGGAATGGCCCAGCAGCACCTTGTATTCCCCGGATTCGGCGTACCAGTCCCCCAGTTCCTCGTCATAATAGCACAGGTCCCGGGGGGTGACGGTAAAGGTGACGGTGGTCTCCTCCCCGGGCTGCAGGGCCACCTTGGCAAAGCGGCGCAGCTCCTTGGGCGGGCGGGGCACGGCGTTTTGCGGCGGGGCGATGTACAGCTGCACCACCTCCCGGCCGAACCGGGCTCCGGAGGTGCGCACCGTCACCGAAACCTCCACGCCGCCGCCGCCGGTCAGGGCCGGGGCGGACAGGGAGGCCGCTTTGTACACGAACCCCGTGTCGGACAGCCCGTGGCCGAAGGGCGACCGCACC
>CAUEKL010000329.1 GCA_959018215.1 uncultured Gemmiger sp. | reverse complement strand
CTGGACTTCAGCCCGTTCTATAAAAAGATGGGACTGTAAAGAGTCCGGTTCAAGGCATCCACCCTGATGAAAATAAGCAAGCCCCCGTTTCCACGCAGGAAACGGGGGCTTGCTGTTATGAGAAGCACAAATTATTCAGCAGACTGGATGAAGCCGCCGCCAAAGACGAAGCCGCCGCGGTAGAATACCGCACTCTGTCCGGGGGCGGGCGCGCGGACAGGCTCCGGGAATACAACCGTCAGGGCTCCATCGGGATTTCCGCTGACACGGCAGGGAACCGCCTTGGCTGCGCTGCGCACCTTGACACGGTAATCGCCCTCTGCAAGAGGCAGTCCGTCCGGGGTGGCAACCTCCCCGACGACCATTTGGGAAGCGTATTCGCCGCCGCTTTCTGCCAGCTGGATGTTGCCGTCCGGCAGGATGGCCTTGACGAAGAGGGGGCGCCCGGCAGCAATGCCCAGCCCTTTGCGCTGACCGACGGTGTAGTGGTCCACCCCGGCGTGCTCGCCCAGATCTTCCCCGTCGGGACCGATGAAGTGTCCGGCTTTGGGGGTGAATCCCTTGTTGCGGATGTAGGCGGCATAATCACCGTCCGGGATAAAGCAGATCTCCATGGAGTCGGGGGCATCGGCGCAGGCCAGTTCGATATCCCGGGCGATCTCCCGCACATCTTCCTTTTCAAAGCTGCCCAGGGGCAGGATCAGCCGGGAGAGAATCTCCTGCGGCAGCCGATAGAGCATGTAGCTCTGGTCCCGGGCGACACTGTCCGCGGTGCACAGCCGGCTTTTGCCGTCGTCACACATTTCCACACGGGCATAGTGTCCGGTGGCGATGAACTTGCAGCCCAGCTCATCCGCCTTGCGCAGCAGCAGACGGAACTTGACGGCCGGATTGCAGAGGATACAGGGGTTCGGCGTACGCCCGGCGCAGTAACTCTGGCAGAACGGGGTGATGACCTCCCGTTCAAAGTCTTCCTGCGCGTCGATCACGTGCACCGGAACCCCCAGTCTGGCGCCGGTCTCCTTGGCGGAGGCCACCGCCGCATCGTGTGCGGGGGAGAAGCGGATCACCGCACCCTGTACCGCAAAGCCCTGCTCCTGCAGGATGCGTACGGTTACGCTGGAATCCACGCCGCCGCTCATGCCCACCAGGACCTTGTCCTGCTCTTCAAATGTATTGAATCCAAGGGAATCCATTGTGTTTTCCTCCGTTGTTTTTTATGCCTGCCGTCCGCCGAACCGCTTGCTCTGTTCCACCGCCATGCGGTCGCAGCGTTCGTTTTCCGGATGCCCGGCATGGCCTTTCAGCCAATGATAGCGGATCACATGCTTTTCACTTTCTTCCAGAAGCGGCGCCCACAGATCCGGGTTCAGGGCGGGGGATTTGTCTGCCTTTTTCCAGCCCCGGGCGCGCCATCCTTTGGCCCAGCCCTTTTCCAGCCCGTTGATCACATACTGGCTGTCGCTGTACAGGTCAATGGCGCAGGGCTCCTTGAGCTGGCGCAGGGCTTCCAGCAAACCGGTCAGTTCCATGCGGTTGTTGGTGGTGGAAGCCTCCCCGCCGCTGATCTCTTTTTCAAAAACTTTGCCGGTGCTGGTGCGGAACCGCAGAATGGCGCCCCAGCCGCCGGGGCCGGGGTTGCCGCTGCAGGCGCCGTCTGTATAAATTTCGATTTGTTTCATTGTGTTTTGCAGCCTTTCCTGGTCCATACTGGATTTGTGCCCTTATTATACCCGTTTTGCTCCTGTGTGGCAACCGCCCTGAAGGCAGGGCGTATTTGACAACACTGTATACAGGATTTATAATAAGACTAATTGCAATGTCATGTTTTTCGCAGGGCCCGGTCGCATCCTGTCGGATGGACTTTTCGCGCCCACCGGCCTGAAGGCCAAAAATCATACGATGCAAAGAACGATCCCCGCCGAAATAAGGCAGCGGCCGTGTGCGCGCACGCCTGTCGGTGCGGAATATTCCGGAGGTATTTGAATGGAAGAAATGAACCAGAACCAGAATCCCAAGCGTCCTTCCCAGAAGCGCACCCGTCACAACAATAACCAAAACGGGCAGCCCCGCCGTCCCCGCGGGGAGGGCAAGGCTGCCAAGAACCAGAACGGCGGCAAGAAAACCGCCAATGCCAATCAGGAACAGGCCAAGACCCCCAGAGCCCCCCGTGCACCCCGGGGTGCCAAAGGTGAGGGTCAGCGTCGCCCTGCCCGCCAGAATAACAACAACCAGCCCCGTCTGGCTGCACCGGCCCAGGCGCCCCGCCTGCCGCGCCGCCGCCAGAATGCTCCCATTTATGATGAGCCTGCCATTCCCATGCACATCTGCCCCCTGGGCGGCCTGGGCGAAGTGGGCAAGAACATCACCCTGTATGAATGCCAGGGCGACATGATCCTGGTGGACTGCGGCCTGGTGTTCCCGGATGAAGAGATGTTCGGTGTAGACCTGGTGATCCCGGACTTTACGTATGTGCTGGAAAACAAGGACCGCATCAAGGGCCTGTTCATCACCCATGGCCATGA
>CAUEKL010000328.1 GCA_959018215.1 uncultured Gemmiger sp. | reverse complement strand
GAGGCGGCCTTTTCGGCGGCTGATTCATCAGGCAATAAAAATTTGTGAAATTATGAAGGAGTGTAATTGATATGCCTATTACCATTACCGGAGTTCGTTTTTCCTATTGCAATCTGTTCCAACCCAAAGCGCCCTACAATAACCCCCAGGGTGAGCCCAAATATAGCTGCACCGTCCTGGTGCCCAAGACCAACACAGCGGCAAAGGCCGCCATTGACCAGGCGGTGGCTGCGGCCATCGAGGCGGGCGTTTCCGCCAAGTGGAGCGGCATCCGGCCGCCCCAGCCGGCCATCTGCGTCCATGATGGCGACGGCCCCCGGCCCAGCGACGGCAGTGCCTTTGGCGAGGAGTGCCGGGGCTGCTGGGTGTTTACCGCCTCCAGCAAGCAGGCTCCCTTTGTGGTAGACGCCCAGGTGCAGCCCATCATCGACCCCACCCAGGTTTACAGTGGAATGTGGGGCAACGTGAACGTCAACTTCTTCGCCTACAACAGCGCAGGCAAGAAAGGGATCGGCTGTGGCCTGAACGGCGTGCAGAAGACCGGGGACGGCGATCCCCTCGGAAGCCGTGTGACCGCGCAGGAGGCGTTCCAGCCGGTGGCCGCCGCACCGGCGGCGACCCAGGGAACCCCCGGCGGCTACGGCACGGCCGCTTGGGGCAATGTCGACCCGATCACCGGACTGCCTTTTTAACGCGATATGGACGCGGTACATCATCTCAGTATTGACATCGAGACGTACAGCGACCAGGAAATCGGCAAGGCCGGGCTTTACCGTTATGCGCAAAGCCCGGCCTTTGCCATCCTCCTCTTTGCGTACAGTCTCGACGGCGGCCCGGTTCAGGTGGTCGACCTGACCCAGCCGGAGGCCCGTCTGCCGGCGGAGGTCATCCGCTGGCTGTTTGACCCGGCCTGCATCAAGCATGCCTACAACGCCGCTTTCGAATGGTACTGCCTGAGCCGGTTCTTCCGTCTGGAGGCCAACGCCAGCTACCCGCCGGAGAAGTGGCTCCCGCAATGGCGCTGTACCATGCTCCACGGGCTCTACTGCGGCTACACCGCCGGCCTGGACGCCACGGGTAAGGCCCTGGGGCTCCCACAGGACAAGCAGAAGCTGGCGGCAGGCAAGGCGCTGGTCCGTTACTTCTGCACGCCATGCAAGCCCACCCGAAGCAACGGCGGCCGCACCCGCAACCTCCCCCAACACGACTCGGCCAAATGGGAGTTGTTCAAGACCTATAACGGCCAGGACGTGGTGACCGAGATGGAGATTGAGCGCCGGCTGTCCAATTTCCCCGTGCCGGACACGGTGCAGGCCCAATGGGTGACCGACCAGATCATTAACGCCCGGGGCGTGGCTGTGGACACGGCCCTGGTGGATGGAGCTCTGGAGCTGGACGCCAAGACCCGGCGGGCGTATATCGCCGAGGCGGTGGCGCTCACAGGGCTGGATAACCCCAACAGTGTAGCACAGCTCACCCGCTGGCTTCAGAAAGAGACCGGTGAGGAGGTGGCAGACCTGCGCAAGGATACCGTGGCTGACCTGCTGGGAAAGGAGCTGGCCGGGGATAAGGCCCGGCGGGTGCTGGAGATCCGGCAGGAGCTGGGCAAGACCAGCAACAAGAAGTACAACGCCCTGACGGCCGCCGTCTGCGCCGACAGCCGGGTGCGCGGGCTGCTCCAGTTCTACGGGGCCAACCGGACAGGGCGGTGGGCGGGACGGATCGTCCAGCCCCAGAACCTGCCCCGCACCTACATAGACGGCGCGCTGCTCCCCCTGGCCCGGGATCTGGTGAAGCGCCAGGATGCTGCCGGGCTGCGGGTGGTGTTCGGCTCCGTGCCGGACACCCTGTCCCAACTCATCCGCACGGCCTTCGTTGCCGCCCCGGGGCGCACCCTGGTTGACGCCGACTTCTCCGCCATCGAGGCCCGCATGATTGCCTGGCTTGCCGGGGAGGAGTGGGTGCTGGAGGTGTTCCGCACCCACGGGAAAATCTACGAGGCCGCCGCGGCCCAGATGTTCGGTGTGCCCATCGAGGCCATCAAAAAGGGCAATCCGGAATACAGCTACCGCCAAAAGGGCAAGGTGGCCACCCTGGCCCTGGGCTATCAGGGCGGCGCCGGCTCCCTGGTCAGCATGGGGGCTCTGCGCATGGGCATCCCGGAGGAAGACCTGCCCGACATTGTAGAGCGGTGGCGCAACGCCAACCCCGCTATCGTGCAGTTCTGGAGCACGGTGGAGGCGGCGGCCCGGGAGGCGGTCAACACCGGCCGGGCCATTGAGCTATGGGGTGGCCGTCTGGCCTTCGCCCGGGAGTTGGACCCGGAGAATGACCTGGACTTTCTAACAATCCGCATGCCAAATGGCCGGAAGCTGTACTATGCCAAGCCCCACATGGGGGTCAACCGCTTTGGCCGCCCCTCTCTCTGCTACTGGGGAATGAACCAGACCACCAAGAAGTGGGAGGTCGTGGAGACGTACGGCGGAAAGCTGGCGGAAAATATTACTCAGGCTGCCGCCCGGGAC
>CAUEKL010000327.1 GCA_959018215.1 uncultured Gemmiger sp. | reverse complement strand
GCCGAACGGTCCCTCCTTGCCCTCCCTGCTGCCCATGGACTGGTTCCGACCAACCTCCGCCAGCGCCGGGTTGCCCTGGCTTTCAGCCCAGAAGCACACGCTCAGGCCAATGAGGAAGATGATGCCCATGGCCAGGAACACGGTGCGGCCCTCGCGGCCGAACAACTTTTCGGTGATGCCCTTCTTTTCCACGGCCACTGCGGCGCCTTGCCCCTCAATGGCCTGTTTCTGGGCCTTTTTGCCGTCGTGCACCATCTTGCCGAAGGTGATGACGCACGCGCCCGGCAGAATCATCATGCTCCACAATTCAATCATATCGGAAATAATTGTGGGGTTTTCAAGCGGCGTGGCCGAGTTTGCGCCCAAGAAGCCGCCGCCGTTGGTGCCAAGGTGCTTGATAATCTCAAGCGCGGCAATGGGGCCCATGGCAATAACCTGATAGGTGCCCTCCAGCGTTTTCACAATGATGTTGGCATCGAAATTCTGCGGCACGCCCTGCCACACGAGCAGCAGGCCGCCCACAAGCGAAAACGGCAGCAGGATGCGCGTGGTGATGCGCACAAGGTCTACATAAAAGTTGCCGAGGTTATCCTTCGTTTTGCCGGCAAGCCCGCGGATGAACGCCACGCAGGCAGCATAGCCGCTGGCGGCGGACACGAACATCATAAAGATGATGACCAGCATCTGAGACAAATAGCTCAGGCCGCTTTCGCCTGAGTAGTGCTGCAGGTTGGTGTTGGTCATGAAGCTGATGATGGTGTTGAACGAAAGGCTCGGCGGCATATTGCCGATGGCGTTCGGGTTAAAGATCGGCAGGCTCTGAATGCGAAGAACAAGATAGCCGATCAGAATCATGACGCCGTTGGTGGCAATGAGGGCCAGGGCGTACTGTTTCCAGTTCATGCCCTTGTTCGGGTCCACACCGCCCACTTTGTAAATTACGCCGTCCACCCGGTCAAACACGGGGTCGGCGAAGGTGTGCTTCCCGGCGGCAATATGGTACATGTACCGGCCCACCGGAATGACGATGATCATGTAAAGGACCAGCGTCAGAATGATTTGAAGCATGGTGGTTTCCTCCTAAATTTCCTCTTCATAAAACAAGGTGCTTAGAATTTCTCGGGGTGCACCAGTGCGTACACCAGATAATATCCAAGCAGCAGAACGCCTGCGCCTAACACAAGCAGCATGGCAAAGTCCTCCTTTTAGTTGTTGTTGTCCATCTGGAATTTGCACCAGCGCACCAGCAGGTACAGCAGGCCGAAGCTGGCTGCAAGTATCCCCAGCATGAGAAAGTCGTTATCCCAACCCATACAAGTTCCGCTTCCTTTCTTATCAGTTTGCGGACATTATCCTATCACACAGGCCGTGAACGCGCCCTTAACATTCTTTGCACAGCATTAAGATTGCATTAAGAAAAGGCAGTCCGGACATTTGTCCGGGCTGCCTTTGAGAAAATTGGAAAAGCACAAGCGCCTGTGCACCGTCACTGGCGCAGCATGCGGTACCCCACGCCGATATGCGTCTGGATATAGCGCGGCTGAGAGGGGGTTTTTTCTATTTTTTTGCGCAGCGTCGCCATAAATACGCGAAGCGAGGGCGTGTCGGAGGGAAGGGCGCTGCCCCACACCTCTTTCAATATATAATTGTGCGTCAGCACCTTGCCGGTGTTTTTTGCCAGAAGGCAAAGCAGCTTGTACTCAATGGGGGTAAGGTGAATCTCCTCATCCTTGATATACACGCAGCCCGCCGCGTAATCTATTTTCAAATCGCCGTTCTGATACACGGCCTCTTCCCCGGCCTTCTCGTTCTCTGCATGCACGCGGCGCAGCGCCACGCGCAGACGCGCCAGCAACTCGTCGATGCTGAACGGCTTAGTGATGTAGTCATCCGCACCGGCGTCCAGTGCATCTACCTTGTCCTGGTCTTCACTGCGGGCGCTGACCACGATGATGGGCGTGTTCGTCCAGCTGCGCACCTTCTGGATAATCTCCACCCCGTCGATATCGGGCAGGCCAAGATCCAGAATAATAACGTCCGGCCGGTAGGAGACAGCGTCCAGCAGCGCGCCGGAGCCCGTCTTTGCCGTATGGTACTGATAGTTCTGTGTTTCCAGCGTGGTTCGGATGAGGTTGCTGATGGCGCTGTCGTCCTCCACCACAAGAATTTTAGCTTTCACCACGATTGGTCACCTCTGCAATAGGCAATGTGAAACGGAAAACGGTGCCGTGCGGGGCATTGTCGGCCACCGATATGGTGCCGCCATGTGCCGTCACAATAGACTGGCACAGGTTCAGCCCCAGGCCCAGGCCGCGGCGCGTATCGGCCTTGCCCTGGCTGGCTGTGTAGAACATGTCGAACAGATGGGGCTTTGCTTCATCTGAAATGCCGGGGCCGTCGTCTTCAATGGAAACCTCTGCCATGTCGTCCTTCCGGGCGGCACTCAGCACGATGTGCGAGCCCTCCGGCGTATATTTGATGGCGTTGTTCACAATGTTGATAATCACCTGCACCACCAGACGTACATCCATGCGC
>CAUEKL010000326.1 GCA_959018215.1 uncultured Gemmiger sp. | reverse complement strand
AATTCTGGAAACAGATGCAGGCGCTGGGAATCAGCGCCGAAGAAACCGCCGCGCTGCTGCGTGCGGCCGCCGAAAAGGAGAATGTATGATGCAAGCGATTTATCAGGCCAAAGGGCTGACCAAACGGTACGGCCGAAAGACCGCGCTGGACAATCTCAGCTTTGAAGTGTGGCCGGGACGGCTGGTGGGGCTGCTGGGCCCCAACGGCAGCGGAAAGACCACCCTGCTGAAGCTTTCCGCCGGTCTGCTGCGTCCCTCCGCCGGGCAGGTATTCATCGGCGGGCGGGAACCGGGGGTGGCTACCAAAGCCATCACCTCCTACCTGCCCGACCGTATGGCTCTGCCGGTGGAGATGCGGGTGGACGACGTGGTAAACCTGTTCGCGGATTTCTACGCAGATTTCGACATGGTAAAGGCTTCCCGGATGCTGGCTGACCTGAAGCTGGACCCGCGGCAGCGCATCGGCACCATGAGCAAGGGCACCCAGGAAAAGATGGAACTGTGCCTGACCATGAGCCGGGCCGCCAAGCTGTACCTGCTGGACGAACCTTTGGGCGGCGTGGACCCGGCAGCCCGGGAGTACATCCTGAACACCATCCTGCGCAACTACAACGAAGATGCCGCCGTGGTCATCTCCACCCATCTGGTGGAGGATGTGGAGCGGATGCTGGACGAGGTGCTGATCCTGAAAGAAGGCCAGCTGCTGACCCACCGTGCCGTGGATGAACTGCGGGAGGAAAGCGGCATGAGTCTGGATCAATACTTCCGCACCGTCTTCCATGTGTGACCCAAGGGAAATGAGGGATTTTACCATGATGAACAAACTTTTGAAATATGAATGTATGGCAGTGGGACGGATTCTGGTGCCCATCTGGGCAGGTACGGCGGTGTTTTCCCTGCTGACCGCACTGATGACCCGGCTGAACGAAACCTTTGCCGGCGTGGTGGGAGTGCCTGTCACCTCCGTGCTGGAATCCTTTTTCCAGCTTGTGACCGCCCTGCTCATCTTTGCCACCATGGCCGCCTGCGTGGTACTGAACATCCAGCGGTTCTATAAATTGCTGGGCGAACAGGGATATCTGATGTTCAGCCTGCCCGCCGCCCCCTGGCAGCATATGGCTGCCAAGCTGCTGTGCGCCTGCGGGTCCACCATCGCTTCCCTCCTGATCTCCATGGGCTGTGTGTGGATGGCAAATTCCGACGGCGAAGCGGAGGCCGCCCAGACCTTCTCGGAAGTCTTTTCCCTTTCCAATACCATGAGTACGGTGTTTCTGGTCGTGCTGATCGTGTTGTCCTTAATCTCCGCGTATCTGTACCTGTATCTGTGCATGGCCATCGGTTCTCGCTGGCCTCAGCAGCGGATGCTGGCCAGCATCGCCACCTACTTTGTGCTGGGCTTCGTCATCCAGATGGTGTCCATCCTCCTGCTCGTGGCAGGCACCATTGCCATGGCAAATCTCCCGCAGACGGTGCTGGAAGGCTGGACCCGCGTCTTCCTGGAAATAAGCCGGAACAGGACGGCCGTCACCTGGGGAGCTGCTATCGTTGTTCTCTTGCTTTTTGCCGCCGCAGATGCTATCCTGTGGGCAGTGACCCATCGTCTGATCAGCAAGAACCTGAATCTTCCCTGACCAACAAGGAGGTATGGAATGGAAAAGCAACAATATGTCTGCCCGAAATGCGGCTGCCAAGAGTATGTCGCCGACCGCCTGCAGGCCACCGGCGGCAACTTTGCCAAGCTGTTCGACATCCAGAACAAAAAGTTCACCACCATCAGCTGCTGCAACTGCGGCTACACCGAACTTTACCGCGAGGTAGGCGGCGACGGCTGGGATGTGCTGGATTTCCTGATCGGCGGCTGAGCAGTCGGAATCAAGGCATGACAAAAGGGACGGACCCTCGTAAGGGGACCGTCCCTTTTTGCTGCGTGGCCTGTACAGGCGCCGCTTATTTGCGTTTGTAGAGGATGGGCACATCATACCCGAAGGTGCGCTTGCCGTTCATCTCCATCTGCTCGGTCACTTCCAGGCAATCGGGAGAAAACCGCTCAAACAGGGTGAACTTGAGCACCGGCGTAAACATGCTGACGCTGCCGCCTTCCCACACGCCGTCCTTGCAGGTGTACAGCGCCGGGGTGAACTTCTGGGAAGGATGCAGAGAAGCAAACTCCACATCCTGCAGCTGGGCGGCGGTGAAGCTGTTCTTGTCGTAGCCTTCCGGGGTGTCGTAGGAAGTCAGGCGGACGGCGTCCCCTTCCTGGGTGAAGAGGAACAGGTGGGGCGATGCATGGGTGCGCCCGGCCACCGTGTAATAGCTTTCTTCCACCAGAAACACCCCGTCAAAATCGGCGGGCAGGCCGCGGATCTTATCGTTGCAGGGAGTGTTGCGGTGTTCGGCAAAAGGGAACTCCGCCTGCCCCGCCGCCGTCAGTTCGGCATGCTGGGCTGCGTTGTCAAACTCGCCTGAAAGAAGCGAAACGAATTCCTGAAGTTTGGTCATGACAGGTACCACCTTTTTCAGTCACGATGGCGGCCCAGGATGCGCAGCACGTACAG
>CAUEKL010000325.1 GCA_959018215.1 uncultured Gemmiger sp. | reverse complement strand
ATTACAATGATACGGACTATGGCCCGAATAATGACGGTGTCACTGATTACAACGACACGGACTACGCTCCCAACAACGATGGCGTCACCGACTACAACGACACGGACTACGGTCCCAACAACGACGGCGTCACCGATTACAATGATACGGACTATGGCCCGAATAATGACGGTGTCACTGATTACAACGATACCAACTATGATGATCACGGCACCACCAATTACGGCAATACAAATTACGGTGATACCAATTACGACGACGGCGGCAGCGACTATGACCGGGAAGCCGACGATGATTGGGACGATGGGGATTCCGGTTATGACGATTAAGCCGGAGACCGAGATTCCCTTGCGGCATGAGCTGAAGCACTGGATCAACCTGCGGGAAGATCTGGTGCTTTCCCAAAGGCTCAAAAAGCTGTTTCCCCACGACAAAAACGCCGGGCCGGACGGTACATACCGGGTCACCAGCCTGTACTTTGACACGCCCTATGACAGCGCCCTTCGGGAGAAAATCGACGGGGTCAACCGGAGGGAAAAGTTTCGCCTGCGGTATTACGGGATGGACACCTCTTTCATCCGGCTGGAAAAGAAGTACAAAATAAGCGGCCTGTGCGGCAAGCGCAGCGCCCGGATGACGCAGGAACAGGTAAAGGAGTTGCTTTCGGGCAGCTCCGAATTCCTGCTGGATTCGGATGAACCGCTTTTCATCGAGCTTTACAGCAAAATCAAAGGGAAAGGTCTGCGGCCGAAGGCCATCGTCCGTTACGACCGGGAGGCTTTTCTCTATGCGCCCGGCAATGTGCGTATCACGTTAGATCGGGATATCCGCACCGGACTTGGCTGTGTGGATTTCTTGAATTCGGAAATTTTCTACATGCGCACAATGGAGCCTGGCACGGTGCTGGAAGTGAAGTACGATGCGTATTTGCCGGAGCTTGTCCGCATGGCGGTGCAGGTGCCCGGAAGGCAGGCCGCGGCCTGTTCCAAATACGCCCTGAGCCGGCGGTTCGATTAAAATCATCTGAGGAGGAAGGGCCTTATGACCTTTCAGGATATTTTCAAATCCAGCTTTCTGGAGAATATCGCCAGCATCTCCATACTGGACATGGCGATTGCCATGGTATTGGCCTTTCTGCTGGGATTGTTTATCTTTTTTATCTATAAGAAAAGCTACAGCGGCGTGATGTATTCGGCCAGCTTCGGTGTGACGCTGATTGCTCTGTCGCTTATTACCACCCTGCTGATTATGACGGTGGTGAGCAATATTGTGCTGTCTCTGGGCATGGTGGGCGCTCTGTCAATTGTCCGGTTCCGCACGGCTATCAAGGAGCCTATGGATATCGCCTTCCTGTTCTGGGCCATTGCGGTGGGTATTGTGCTGGCCGCCGGCCTGATTCCGCTGGCGGTATTCGGCAGCATCTTCATCGGGGTGGTGCTGGTTGCTTTCTCCAAAAAGAAGACGGTGGATTCCCCGTATATTCTGGTGGTGCACTGTGAAAACAGCGGGATTGAGGAACAGGCACGGATTTTTGTCAAATCTCAGGTCAGGCGGCTGAATCTCAAAAGCAAGAGCGTGGACAACGGCTGTGTGGAACTGAATTACGAAGTCCGCCTGAAAGAGGACAGCAGCGCCTTTGTCAATGAACTGGAGGCTATGCCGGGCGTGTCCCGGGTAGTGCTGGTCTCTTACAACGGCGACTATATGGGATAAGGTGATGGTAAAGCATAAATACATCGATGGGATTTGCATCGGCGCGGCGGTTTTGGCCGCCATGCTGACAATATTGCTGATGTTCGGAGAACAGCTGGGGATCCCCAAGGCCAGCGCCACCCCGGGATATGCGACCCGGCTGTTTGACGACAGCCGGGTGCACACCATTGATATCCAAATTGCGGACTGGGGCGTTTTTATTGAGGACGCCGAACAAGAAGAATATGTGGCCTGCACTGTCGAAATCGACGGAGAAGCGTTTCATAATATCGGGCTGCGGGCAAAGGGCAACAATTCCCTGCGGCTGACGGAGGAATACGGGCTTTCCCGCTACAGCCTCAAGCTGGAATTCGACCAGTTTCTGGACGGCGGGAATTATTATGGGCTGGACAAATTTTCCCTGGACGCTTCCTTTCAGGACAACAGCTATCTGAAAACCTATATGGTCTACGATATGATGGCGTTCATGGGGGTGCCTGCGCCCCTTTGCAGCTATGTCTGGGTGACGGTCAACGGAGAGGACTGGGGCTTGTTCCTGGCGGTAGAGGAGCCGGAGGAAGCCTTTGCCCGCCGGAATTTCGGGAATGATCACGGGAAACTGTACAAGCCGGATTACCGTTCCCTGAATGCGGAAAACGCCGACGTGGCGTTGCGATATATCGACGATAACCCGGACAGCTATCCCGGCATCTTTGAAAACGCCAAGTTCAAGGGATCGGAAGCCGATCAGAAACGGGTGATCGAGGCGCTGAAAATCCTATCCACCGGTGAAAAACTGGAAACCGCCGTCAATGTGGACGAGGTGCTGCGGTATTTCACCGTGCAGGTTTTTGTGATGAACTGGGA
>CAUEKL010000324.1 GCA_959018215.1 uncultured Gemmiger sp. | reverse complement strand
AGGACCCCCAGCCCCACCCCCAGCATGACCAGGGTGGTGAGGGTGGAGAGCATGGCATAGGACATATCGAAGGCGGATGCCGCCGCTTCCAGCGCCAGCACCAGGACCAGATCGGTAAGTCCGCCGGGCAGGGCCGCCCGCAGCACATTGGGCATGAATTTTCCCCGCACCAGCTCGTGGTTGGGTTCCAGGGCCAGCACGAAAGACGGGATACCGATGGTCACCGCCGCAATGAGGGTCAGCTGGATGGGCTGCAGCGGATACGGCAGGGTGATGAAGAGTGCCGCCAGGGTAAAGGTGAAGGAAAACAGGTTCTTGACCAGGTACAAGGCCGCCGAACGCTGGATGTTGTTGATGACCCGGCGACCTTCGGCCACCACGGCAGGCAGACCGGAAAAGTCCGATTCCAGCAGCACCAGCTGGGCTACCTGGCTGGCGGCCTGAGCCCCGGAGGCCATGGCGATGCCGCAGTCCGCATCCTTGAGGGCCAGCACATCATTGACGCCGTCCCCGGTCATGGCAACGGTATGCCCTGCCCCCTGCAACGCCCGCACCAGCTGCCGTTTCTGGTCGGGGGTCACCCGGCCGAAGACGGAACAGCGCTCGGCGGCCGCAGCCAGTTCCTCGGGGGTGTGCAGGGTGGTTGCGTCCACAAAGTTTTCCGCCCCGGCAATGCCCGCCTGCCGGGCCACCCGGCTGACGGTGAGGGGGTTGTCCCCCGAAATGACCTTGACCGGGACCCCCTGCTCCGCGAAATAGCGGAAGGTCTGGGGGGCTTCGGCCCGGACTCGGTTGGACACGGGCAGCAAGGCCAGGAATTGCAGTTTTTGGGGGTCCAGTCCGGTTTTGGGGTCGGGTCGGCCGTCATAGGATGCCAGCAGCAGCACCCGGCTGCCCCGTTCCAGGTAGGGCAGGATTTCCCGCTGCAGTTCCCTGGTCCGGGGCCCGGCCAACACCTCGGGGGCACCCACCACAAAGGCGCCGTGGCCCCGGAAAACCGCAGCGCTCCACTTCCATGCCGAGTTGAAGGGCACCGCGGCGGTGCGGGGCCAGCGCTCTCCCCCGCCCCCGGCAAACCGGCGGCAGAGGGCCCGGGCGGTATCGTTGTCCGGTTCGGTGTCGGCATACAGGCTGCGCAGCACCGTTTCCACCTGCGTCATCGTCCAGGATTCCTCCAGCAGTTGGGGCTCCCCGGCTTCCATCCGGGTCTCGGTAATAGTACCGGTCTTGTCCACGCAGAGCACATCCACCCGGGCCAGGGTCTCGATGCAGTTCATGTCCTGGGCCAGCACCTTGCGCCGGGCCAGACGGATCATGCTCACGGCCAGAGCCACACTGGTCAGAAGGTAAAGTCCTTCGGGGATCATCCCCACCAGAGAGGCCACGGTGGCTTCCACCGCGTCCCGCAGGGTCATGTCCAGGGCCGCAAACTGGTTGAGGAACATCAGGATCCCCAACGGCACCAGGGCGATGCCGATGAACCGGATGAGCTTGTCCAGGGAGCGCATCATCTCCCCTTTGGGCACCGTGTGCCCGGCCCGGGCTTCCGCAGTCAGGCGGTTGGCGTAGCTGTCCGCCCCCACATGGGTGAGCTGGGCCCGGCACCGCCCCGAAAGGAGGAAGGACCCCGACCGCAGTACATCCCCGGGTCCCTTGTCCACGGCGTCGGCCTCCCCGGTGATGAGGGCCTCGTTGGCCTGGGCGGTCCCGGTGCGCACCACGGCGTCGGCACAGATCTGCTCCCCGGCCGTGAACTCCACAATGTCATCCCGCACCAGCTCCTCCGAGGGCAGCAGGCGGATCTCCCCGTCCCGCACGCAGCGGACCTTGTGGGCGGAAAGCAGGGTCAGGCGGTCGATGGTACGCTTGGCCCGCAGCTGCTGCACAATGCCGATGACCGCGTTGCAGACCACCACCCCGAGGAACCCGGCGTTCAGGTAGGACCCCACCGCAAACAAGCAGACCGCCAGCACCACAAACACCAGGTTGAAGAAGGTGAAGATATTTTCCCGCAGGATCTGACCTTCGGTTTTGCCGGTGCCTTGGGGAGCTTTGTTGGAAAGGCCCGCGGCGGCGCGCTGTGCTGCCTGGGC
This sequence comes from uncultured Gemmiger sp., assembly GCA_959018215.1. Taxonomy (GTDB): domain Bacteria; phylum Bacillota; class Clostridia; order Oscillospirales; family Ruminococcaceae; genus Gemmiger. The sequence goes on along the minus strand of CAUEKL010000324.1, from coordinate 480 downwards.
TTCGGTCAGCCCCTTGTCCGGTTTGGGGGAAAGGACCGGCAGGGTCGGTTTGGGCTTCTCCCCCGCCGGGCGGCGCGGAGAGCGCAACGGGTGACAATTTGCCAAGGGAGTGACCTCCTTTACCGGAATACCGAAAAAAGTGTGTTCAGTAGTATACGACGCCCTTTGTGAACAAATAAAGTCCGTCCGGTTAAAACGGAGCAAAAACAAAAAATGCTCCCGGTATACGGGAGCATCGGGGTTCAGATTCAGACTTCTTCCAGTTCGCCGCGGGAAGCCGCCTTCAGGTAGGCATAGATGAAGCCGTCCAGGTCGCCGTCCATGACGGCCTGCACGTTGCCGCTTTCGTAGTTGGTGCGGTGATCCTTGACCAGGGTGTAGGGCATGAAGACATAGCTGCGGATCTGATGACCCCAGGCGATCTCGTTCTGCACGCCCTTGATGTCGTCGATCTTGTCCTTGTGCTGCTGCAAAGCGATC
>CAUEKL010000323.1 GCA_959018215.1 uncultured Gemmiger sp. | reverse complement strand
GTTCAAGCGCAGCTGCCTGCCTGACGGGCCGAAGGTGGGCTCGGTCACCCTGTCTCCCCGCGGCGACTGGCGCATGCCCAGCGATGCCTGCAACGCCTTGTGGATGAAAGAACTGGAAACCCTGCAATAATTAACGGCATAAATAAAGCACCCCCGGATGCGGTCGGCTCTGAATCGGCCCGTCCGGGGGTGTATTGTTTATGGCATGCCGCGCAGTTCTGCGTCGAGGCTCTCATAGGTATACAGGGTATTGAGCACCGAAAGCAGTTCTTTCTTGCTCAGGCGGGGGGGCAGGCCCAGGCGGGAGAGCAGGGTCCGGCGGCGTTCGGCGCTGTTGGCAGTGCCGGAGATCCCCCACTCATACAAATCAGTGTAGGTGATGGGGCGGGAATTTTCCGGCGTTGCCTCCGGGGTATCGGGCACAGAGGCCAGGGCGGTCTGCAGGGCCTGCAGGATCAGCTCATCCTGGATGCCTTCCACTCCCAGCAATCCTTCCTTGCCGGGCTCAGCCTTGCGGCTTTCCTTGCCGGGGATAGCAGGCACATAGGCCTGCCGCACATAAGCGGCTCCGGCCAGGTTGGTGACAAAATGCCGGATCTTGAAGCCGGCGGCGTCGGAATCGGTGAGCACGATCAGCCCCCGTGCCCGGGCTGTCTGCTTGAACAGCTTTTGCCGGGCTTTATCCTTGAAGATGGCAAAACCGTCGGTGGTCAGAATCAGGGTGTCCACCAGATTGGTCAGGCGGGCGGCATCGTAGCGGCCCTCCACGATCACGGCGGGACGGATGGTCAGTTTCATGGGCGCCTCCCGGAGCCGTACAAGCCCAGCTCGCACAGGGCCTTCTGCAAAAGAAGGTCCGGCGGCAGACGGCTGCCTTTCAGGTCGGTGTCCAGCTTTTGCAGCACCCGCAGACTCAGTTCCAGCCGGGTGCGGTCGTACCGCATGGCCGTCTGCTCGGCGTTGCCCAGGCGATAATTCCATTTTCCGGTGTAGCCGAAATCCTTGGCCATGTCCCCCAGCTGACGGCGGCTCTTTTTGGTCAGAAAGGCCCGGTACACATCCAGATAGTTGCCGATGAGGGCGCCGGTGATGAGCACCGGGTCGTTCTGCAGTTCCAACAGGGTCTGCAGCTTTTCCAATGCCTGGCGGGTGCGCCCGGCGGCTACCATCTTGACCATATCAAAGGTATCCGCGTCCAGGGTAACGGTACCCAGCCGCTGGATCATCTCGGTGGTGATGGTGCCATAGTTGGCCAGGGCCGCCAGCTTGTCGATCTCGCTGTGGAGAAGGAACTGATCCTCCCCGCAGCGATCCAGCAGCATGCCCTCGGCGCCGGGGGCGAACTGAGCCCCCAGTTCCTTGGCCCAGGCCCGGGCCATCTCCTGCAATGCCGCCCGGTTGGGCTTGGCAATCTGCACGCAGTAGCCGATCTTCTCACAGGCAGAGATCAGCTTCTGTTCCCGCTTGCCCGGGCGCAGCTTGCCGTACTTTTCCTCCATGACGCTGGTCAGTACAAAGACGGCGTTTTCGGTATCGGCCAGGGTATCACAGAATTCCTGCAGGTCCTTGTCCGAATAGGCCGAAGGCCGCACCAGCGGCATCAGCACCAGGCGCTTGCCGCCGAAGAAGGAGATGGTCCCCGCCGCCAGCACGATCTCCTCCACGCTGGGGGTGGGTCCGTCCAGCACGGTGGTTTCGGGATCGTCCTCCGACAGGGCCTTTTCCACCTTGGCGGCAGCGCTGCGGACCAGCGCCTCGTCCCCGGCATAGAAATAAAATACCGAGCATCCGGCTTTCAGCTGTTTTTTGAGTTCGTTTTCACTGTACAGCAATGGCCTTGCCCTCCTCAAACAGTACGCTTTTTCCGGGGCGGATCACCGCCTCGGGTTCTTCGCCCGCATACAAAAGCGGGCCGTTCCAGTCCCCCAGCCAGCGGGGCGAAAGAGTATTGGTGATAACGGCATCCGCCGTAATGCAATCCGGCAAGCTGCCTGCGGCGCAAAGCAGATCCACCCGGATCTGCGCACCCGGATCAGGTTGCCCGGAAGCTGCTGCCACCCGGTAATCCCCTATCTGGATGACACACAGGGTTCCGGCATAGGAGCCGAAGCAGTCGGCGGACATCGTATCGGAAAGTGTTACCGAGAGCACCCGGTCTTCCAGCATGGACAACTCCACCACCTGCCCGGCACCGGAGAAGTCCAGCTGCTGGGGGTCCTGGCGCAGATCAAACACTGCACACCATTCAGGGTTCCCGTTTTCTGCCAGACAGTCCCGCACCGCATTCAGATTGGCCGCGCCGCCGCGGAACAAGACCACCGCCCGGCTGTCCCGGATCACAACGGTACAGGCATTGCCGGCGGTGCCCACCATCAGGATACGAACCGTCCCGGCCTGCATCACCATTCCCATGATGACAGCCATCATCAGGCAGGCCGCAGCTGACGGCAGATACCAGAGGAGCCGCCTTTTTGCCCAGAACACCAACCCCATCGCCGCCAGCACACACCAGACAAACAGGGTATACCGGCAAGGCAGATACAATTTTGCCAACGGCAGCTGGGCGCACCAGTA
>CAUEKL010000322.1 GCA_959018215.1 uncultured Gemmiger sp. | reverse complement strand
ACCGGGCCTTTGAACAGCTCATGCAGGGCAAGCCCGGTTTCGACCACTACGACAGCGGCGAGGCGGTCACGCCGGAGGACTGCGGCACCTGCCGCTTTTATCGCCCGCACTGGAAATATCAATTCTGCGTCTATGCGGAATGTCCCTACCAGCCGGGCAAGCTGACCGCCTACGACGCGGTGACATTTCGAGTGAAAGGAGTTGAGAATATGGCAGTATTTCGTGTAGAGCGTAACAAGGGCTACACGGTGATGTCCAATCACCACCTGCGGAACAAGGACTTATCCCTGAAAGCCAAGGGCCTGTTATCGCAAATGCTCTCCCTGCCGGAAGATTGGGACTATACGCTCAAAGGCTTATCCCTTATCAACCGGGAGCAGATCGACGCGATCCGGGCCGCAATCCGGGAGCTGGAACAGGCCGGGTACATCGTCCGATCCCGTGAGCGCGACAGTCAAGGGCGCTTGCGCGGCGCGGACTATGTGATCTATGAACAGCCCCAGCCTGTGCCGGATTCACCTACGTTGGAAAATCCAATGTTGGATAATCCAACGCAGGAAAAGCCTACGTTGGGAAAACCAACGCAATTAAATAAAGATATATCAAGTAAAGAAAAATCAATTACTGATGTATCAATTACCGATCCCATTCCTATCCTTTCCCGACCCTCTCCTTTGGAGGACGAGGCGGCACAGCCGCCGGAACGGAAAGGAACGGAAGCGAAATCACAGAGCGCCATAGAGATTTATCGTCAAATCATCATGGACAACATCGAGTACGAACACCTTTGCCAGCACGTCAAGGGCATTGACCGGGAAACGCTGGACGAGATTGTGGATTTGCTGGTGGAAACCCTATGCAGCGCCCGCAAGACCATCCGCATTGCCGGGGACGATTACCCGGCAGAGCTGGTGAAATCCAAGTTTATGAAGCTGGACAGCTCTCACATCGAGTTTGTCTTTGACTGTTTGAGCAAGAACACTTCGGAAATCCGCAACATCAAGAAATACCTGCTGGCTATGCTGTTCAATGCGCCCAGCACGATCAACGGGTACTATGCCGCGCTGGTGGCCCATGACATGAACACCGGCAAAATCTGAAAGGAGGACGGCCCTATGAAACAGGGTGCATTGATTTTTGACGAGCGCAGCGACCGTTACGACATTCGCTTTGATCTGGCGGACTACTACGGCGGCCTGCACTGTGGAGAAACCTTTGACGTGATGGTGGGCGGCAGGTGGAAGCCCACCCGCATTGAGTACGGGGACGACTGGTATCTGGTTGGCATCCGTGCCGACGACCTTTCCGGCCTGCGGGTGAGGATTTAATCGGGGACAACCGGCGCAAGCGGCTGTCCCTTTTCTGTTTCCTGCGGCGGCTGACGGTGCCACCTTAACCGTGCCGCCGCACTTCTGCGAAAGGAGGGATAGCGATTGCAGGAGGAAGTAACCCAAAAGACAATAGCCTTTTCCATCAAATCGGCCAAGGTGACGGCCCAAGTGCTGCAAGCGGCGGCCCGCAAGTTTCTGGAAGCCAGAAACAAGGGCAAGACCAAGCTGCACCACGGCCAGCAGAGCCTAAAGCAGCTCAAAAAGCACGGGGCGGCCCTGTCCAATATCGAGATCACCGACGCCAACATTGGACTTTTTAAGCCCTGCGCCAAGAAATACGGCGTGGACTTCACGCTGCGGAAAGACGCCACTACCCAGCCTCCGCACTACATCGTGATTTTCAAGGCCAAGGACGCCGACAACATGGAACAGGCGTTCAAGGAGTTCACGGCCAAGAAATTGCAGCGGGAGGAACGGCCCTCGATCCGCAAGGACATTGCCGCAAGCAAGGAAAAGGCAGCGGCCCGCAACGCTGACCGGGCCAAGGAAAAATTCAAAGAAAGGGGGCTGTCACGATGAAGCCGGAAATGAAAAAACTGATAATCGCCAATCTGCCCTATCTGCTGTTTGTCTATCTGTTCGGCAAGCTGGGGCAGGCGTACCGGCTGGCGGATGGCATCGACCTTTCCCAAAAGCTCCTGCACTTTGCGGATGGCTGCGCGGCGGCCTTTGAAAGTGCCGCCCCCAGCTTCCACCTCTTTGACCTGCTGATCGGCGTCGCCGGTGCTGCGGCGCTGCGGCTCATGGTGTACTGCAAAGGCAAGAACGCCAAGAAATACCGCAAAGGCGTGGAGTACGGCAGCGCCCGATGGGGCGGCCCCAAGGATATAGCCCCCTATATCGACCCCAATTTTGACAACAACATTCTGCTGACACAGACGGAACGGCTGACGATGAACAACAGGCCGAAAGACCCCAAAACCGCAAGAAATAAAAATGTTCTGGTAATCGGCGGTTCCGGCTCCGGCAAGACCCGGTTCTTTGTAAAACCGAACCTCATGCAATGTGTGTCCAAGGACTATCCGACCTCTTTTGTGATAACCGATCCGAAAGGCAGCTTGATCGGTGAAGTCGGCCAGCTCCTTATCCGCAGCGGCTACCGCGTGAAAGTGCTGAACACCATCAACTTTTCCAAGAGCATGAAATACAACCCGTTTCGGTATCTGCACTCGGAAAAAGACGTGTTGAAGCTGGTAAA
>CAUEKL010000321.1 GCA_959018215.1 uncultured Gemmiger sp. | reverse complement strand
GTATGTGGAAGACATGATCGAGGCCGGCATCGTCGACCCGACCAAGGTCACCCGTTCCGCTCTGGAGAACGCTGCCAGCGTTGCCTCCATGGTCCTGACCACCGAGAGCCTGGTTGCCGATCTGCCGGAACCGCCGGCTCCGGCTGCTCCTGCCGGCGGCGACATGGGCGGCATGTACTAATGTCGGCCTGATGCCCCCTCGCAACTGAATCACACAAAGCCCTGCCGGGTCCCCGCAAGCCCCCGGCAGGGCTTTTGTTTGCGCTTGCACACAGTGGGCAAACCTGGTATGCTGGAAAGGGAAAGAATAAAGGAGCATCACGATGAAAAAATGGATTTCTCTTGCCGTCACGCTGGGCATCATGGCACTGATCTTTCTGTTGTCCTCCCAGCCGGGAGAACAGTCCGGCGCCCTGAGTGAACAGGTGCTGGACCGGGTGCAGCAAAGCGGTACGGTGGATGTGTTTATTCCCGAATGGTTCAGCGGCAATGTGCAGGCCAACGTGCGCAAGTGGGCCCATGTGTATATCTACGCCATACTGGGGGCCGGCATGATGGCCACGGCCGTGACCTGGCGGTGGAGCAGAACGCTGCCCTGGTGCGGCCTTCTGGCAGCGCTGGCCTGTACGGCCTTTTCCGTCTCCGATGAAGTGCACCAGTTCTTTGTGCCCGGCCGGGCCATGCTGGCCACCGATGTGGGGGTGGACGCCCTGGGATTTGTGCCGGGCATCCTGCTGGCGGGGGCTGCCGTATGGTGGCTGCGCCGCCGCAGAAAAAAGCAGGCGTCAAAACAACAATGACCCTTAAGACCCGCCGGATTCCCTCCGGCGGGCCGTTTTGTTTGCCGAAACTGCCTGTATAAGCACACCCCCATTCCGGGCATACTCCCTGTGAGGAAAGTTCCAAAAGGGGGCGGGCAGATGAGTCTGCGGCGGTTGTATTCCCTATGCAGCCTGTTGGCGGTGCTTTGTGCCGCCATCTTGTGCCGGGTGTACTGGGTCTGTACCGACACGGCGTATGCGGCCAGTGCGGGCGGGCAGAGCCTTTCAGAAACCGACTTGCCCCGCAGCCGGGGTAATTTCTATGACCGGGACGGCCGCCAGCTGACCGGAACCGAACCCCGCTGGTACGCGCTGTGCATTCCCGGGGATTCCAGCTACGCCACCCTTTTTCCCTATGTGGGGTTTGAGGAACAGTCGGAACTGTATGAAAAGCGCAACAGCATGACCCCCTTTCTGGTGGAAGTCAATGCCGATCTCAGCGCCAACGGGGTGTATACCTATACCGGCGCCCGGCGGTATCTGCCCAGTCCCATTGCCCGGCATCTCATCGGCTATCTGAACGGGGAAGGGGTGGGGGTGTCCGGCCTGGAACTGGCTTACGAGGACGTGTTGGCTCAGGCGGGGGCGGAGCGCACCGTCTGCTGTGCCACCACCGCCCAGGGGTCCCTGATGACCGGCACCCAACCGGAGGTGCAGGCTACGGCGGGAACCAACCAGGGGGTGCAGCTCACCCTGGACGCCAACCTTCAGCGCGCCTGCGAGGGCATCGCCGCCCAGACGATGGAACGGGGCTGCATCCTTGTTATGGATACGGAAACGGGGGAGATCCTGGCCAGTGTGAGCATGCCGGAATTTGACCCGGACGACCTGGTCAAAAGCATCGAGGCGGACGACACCTCCCTCATCAACCGCCCACTTTCGGCTTTCAGCGCCGGTTCGGTGTTCAAGGTGGTGCTGGCGGCGGCCGCCTACCAGGCGGGGTACAGCTGGTTCACCCACGACTGTACCGGCAGCGTGGAGGTGGGGGACCAGGTGTTCCGCTGCGCCGAAGGCCGTGCCCACGGTCAGGTGAACCTGCGGGGGGCCCTGGAACAGAGCTGCAACTGCTACTTCATCAAGCTGGGACAGCTGCTGGGCGGGGAACGGATTTTGGAAACCGCCCAAACATTCGGGTTCGGGCAGGCTTCGGCGGTGGCGCCCGGTCTCAAGAGCGCCGAAGGCATTCTGCCCCAAGCCGGCGCGGTGGCGGATACCGACGGCGGTCAGCTGGCTATGCTCTCTTTCGGCCAGGGGGCACTGACCGTCACCCCCTTGCAGATCACCGCCATGATGAACGCGGTGGCCGACGGAGGCGTCTGGAAAGCGCCCCGCTTTGTGCAGGGCGTGGTGGACGCCGATACCATGCAGCTGCTTCAGCCAGTGGAGGCAGCAGAAAACGTGCGGGTCTGTGACGGCGATACGGCGGACATTCTGCGCAGCATGCTCACCAGCGTGGTGGAGGAGGGGATCGGCCGCCAGGCGGCGCCCTCCGTGGGGCAGGCCGGCGGCAAGACCGGCACAGCGCAGACCGGGCAGTTCAATGAGGCGGGGGAGGAGCTGCTCAACTACTGGTTTTCCGGCTTCTGGCCGGCGGAAGAGCCCCGGTACACAGTGACCGTCCTGCAGGACACCACCCTGGAACCCGAAACCTCTAGCGCGGCCATCTTTGCCCGGGTGGTGGATGCCATCAGTGTGGAACAGGGGCAAAATACCGCAGAAACGGCCGAAAATCTGTCTTTGGAAGGTTGACAACCGGGCAAGAGCGTCGTATACTATCAAAGGATATG
>CAUEKL010000320.1 GCA_959018215.1 uncultured Gemmiger sp. | reverse complement strand
GTGCTGGGCCTGGGCGTGGGAGGTGTGTGGTACTTCTTCCACAACGACCTGGGCGTGCGCCCGGCCCCCAAGGGATACGGCACCGCCACCTTTGACAACACCGCCGAAAAGTATCTGGCCAACGGAATCCGCCAGCTGGACGGTGTCAGCGCCTACCTGGCCATGCCCGGCATGAACGGGCAGTTTGTATATGCCGAAGACCGGCAGGATGCCCGCAGCCAGGCAGAAACCGAATCCTCCATCTTTGTGACCGAGGACTGGCTGGGCAGCACCACCCCTTCCAACACAGTCATCGAATGGGGCGGCAGCCTGGCCGACCTGGAGGATCTGGATTCCATCCAGAAAAACGGCGGCTTTACCCTTTATGTGCCCGGTACGGCCTACCGCTGCAAGGTGGTGGCGGTGTACTACCAGGACCCCAATGAAGAGGGCGGCTTTGATCCCGCTGCCTACACCGATCTGTCCAATTATTATGATTACCTAAACTTCTCCCTGAATATCGGCACCCGCAGCCTGTTCAACAGCACCGCTGCCTCTGCTGACGGGGAAAGTTACCTGACCCTGGTGGGGGACAGCAGTACCGAAGGGGTGCGGCTGTGCGTTACCGGACGTCTGGTCCGTGATGATGAGGACCCGGCTTTGACGGCCACCATCTCCACCAATGAAAACGCGCTGCTCACCGGGGTACAGTATGAGAATGCGGGCAAGTCCGCTCCCGACCGCTCCACCCTGATGAGCACCCAGATGGAGCGCTATACCACCCTGACCGGCCTGCGGGCCGGCACCGGCGGCAGCGGAAACCAGAACGACGGCACGGTGTCGTCCACCTCCAATGAACTGGATGCGTCCCTGGCTGCGCTGGCCCAACAGACACAGGATCTGATTGCTTCGGCAGATGATCTGATGGCGGGCCTGACCGATATTGCCGGCCAGGCCGGTGCGGCGGAAACCGACCTCAACCAGGGCGCCGAAGGTACTCTGCCGGAGCAGACCGTCACCATTGACAGCATTACTTCCGGTTCGTCCTCCTCCTCTTCCTCCTCCACGGAAGGCGGGGAAGGGGACAGCTCCTCCTCTTCGTCGGAGGCTACTTCCGACGGCGGCAACAGCGGCGATTCCGGGGCGTCCAGTGATTCCGGCAACTCCGGCGGTTCTGCCCCGACGGCTACCATCAATGTGACCATGAACGGCACTGCCCAGACCATGGACCTGGTCACCTGCCTGGCCATGGTGGCCCAGAACGAGCTGGGTCCCAATGCCCCGGCGGAAGCGTATAAGGCTCAGTGCGTGGCCACCCACAGCTGGATTCTCAGCCAGAGCGGGTATCCCTCGGTGGCAGGCACCACCCCGGGCGGTGCGGCCACCGCCGCCGCTCAGGAGGTGGCCAACATCCTGGTGACCTACAACGGCCAGGTCTGCTTCACCCCGTATTTTGCCTCCGCCTCCACCGGTACGGCCTCCGCCGCCGATGTGTGGGGCAACGCCCGTCCCTGGCTGGTGGCGGTGGACAGTCCCTATGACCAGAGCACGGCGTCCAACTGGAACACCAACGGTTATAACACCGGCTGCGCCCGCTTCTCCCGCCAGACGCTGCAGGACCGCATCAAGGAGAAGATGGGGGTGGACCTGTCCGATGTGGATCCCAACAGCTGGTTCACCATCCTGTCCAAAAATGAATACGGCTGGGTCACCCAGATGCAGATCGGCCCCAACGCCAGCGGCAACGATACCTGCTCCGGCCGCTGGTTCCGGGAAGTGCTCACTGCGGGCTGCAGCGTGGACGGCCGCAGCCTGCGCAGCCAGTGCTTCACCGTTACTTATGATGCCGGCCTGGACTGCTTCATCTTTGACGTGTACGGCTACGGCCACGGCTGCGGCATGAGCCAGTGGGGTGCCATCGGCTATGCCAACAACGGCTGGAACTACCAGCAGATTCTGCAGCATTACTACCCCGGCACCACCCTGACATCCATCGGCTGAGCCGAAAAAATCCCGCATCCCTGACTAACAGCTCCCTTTCCCGCGTACAATAGGCGGGGAAGGGGGCTTTTTTATGTCCATGTCCGTTGCCAAAAAACTGGCCCGTCGCACGGCGGCTCTGCCCGGGTTTGACCTGCCCTTTGCCGCCATTCTGCTGCTGCTTCTGTCCTACGGGCTGATCATGCTCTTCTCGGCGGGGTATGCGGTGGCGCTCTACCGCCGGGGCGATGCCTATACCTACATCCGCCCCCAGCTGCTCTTTGCGGTGCTGGGGGTCATTGCCATGTATGCGGCTTCCCTCGTCGATTACCACATCTGGCACAAGCTTGCCTGGTGGCTGCTGGGCGTCTCGCTGGTATTGCTGGTGGTGGTGCTTTTCATGCCGGAGTACAACGGCTGCAAGCGCTGGATCGTCATTCCCGGGCTGGGCACCCTGCAGCCCAGTGAGATCGCCAAATTCTCGGTGGTGCTGGTCTTTTCCCATATCATCTCGCTGAACCATGACAGGATGAAACGCTTCTCCACCGGGGTGCTGCCTTTTGCCCTGGTACTGGGGGTGGTGGCGGTGCTCATGCTGCTGGAACCCCATCTGTCCGGCACCGTGCTGATTCTGGGCATCGGGGCAGTGCTCATG
>CAUEKL010000319.1 GCA_959018215.1 uncultured Gemmiger sp. | reverse complement strand
ACTTTGTGGACGACATGATCCCCACCGTCTACGGCAAGGTGCAGATGCCCCTCACCGGCAGCTTCGTGGTCTTTGATACCGAGACCACCGGCCTGGATACCAACAACGATATCATGACCGAGATCGGTGCCGTTTACGTGGAAAACGGCAAGATCAATGAGGAAAAGAGTTTCGGCACCTTCGTCAATCCCGGCCGCCCCATTCCCGCCAAGGTGGTGGAGCTCACCGGCATCAACGACGCCATGGTGGCGGACGCGCCTTCTCCCGACGAGGCCATCCGCCGGTTCAAGGAATTCTGTGGGGACAACATCGTCATTGCCCACAACGCCAGCAGCTTTGATATGCTTATTCTCCACCGGGCGGCCGAGCGGGCGGGCATTACCTTCAATAACCCGTATATCGATACCGTGCCCATGGCCCAGGCGCTGTTCCCGGGCCTGCGCAACTATAAACTGGACACCATCAACAAGCACCTGGAAATTCCGCCCTTCAACCATCACCGGGCGGTGGACGACGCCATGGCCCTGGCCCGTATCTTTGAAAAGATGCTGGAGGACCTGAACGAAAAAGAAATCTACACCGTGGAGGATATCAACACCGGTCTGGGCGGCAACAAAGAGGTGCTGAAAAAGAAATACTACCACCTGATCATCTGGGTGAAAAACCAGACCGGCCTGAAGAACCTCTACCGCATCGTCAGCGCGGCCCACACCAAGTATTTCTTCAAGAAACCCCGTGTGCCCCGCAGCCTGCTCAACCAGTACCGGGAGGGTCTGATCCTCTCCTCCGCCTGTGAGGCAGGGGAACTCTACCGCGCCATTGTGGCCGGACGCAGCCATGAGGACCTGCTGCGCATTGCAGACTATTACGATGTGCTGGAGATCCAGCCTCTGGGCAACAACGAATTCATGGTCCGAAACGGCCAGGTGGATTCCATCGAGGTCATCAAGAACTTCAACCGCACCGTCATCGCCCTGGCGGATGAACTGCACAAGCCGGTGGTGGCCACCGGCGACGTGCATTTCCAGGAACCGGAGGACGCCACCTACCGCGCCATCCTGCAGGCGGGCAACGGCTTCAAGGATGCGGACAACCAGGCGCCGCTGTTCTACCGCACCACCCAGGATATGCTGGAAGAATTCAGCTACCTGGGCCAGGACAAAGCCTACGAGGTGGTGGTCACCAACCCCAACAAGATCGCCGCCACCATCGACGGCAACCTGCGGGCTATTCCCAAGGGAACCTACCCGCCTTCCATCAAGGGCGCCGAGGAACAGCTGCGCTCCGGAACCTGGGAGCATGCCCGGAAAGACTACGGCAGCCCCCTGCCGGATATCCTGCAAAAACGCCTGAAAAAGGAACTGGATTCCATCTGCGGCCATGGCTACGCCGTTCTGTACGTCATTGCCGTCAAGCTGGTGGCCTTCTCCAACGCAGGCGGCTACCAGGTGGGCAGCCGTGGTTCCGTCGGCTCCTCCGCCGTGGCCCACTTTGCGGGCATTTCGGAAGTCAACAGCATGCCGCCCCATTATCTGTGCCCCGAATGTCAGCACAGTGAGTGGATCGACGACGGCCACACCATGGACGGCTTCGACCTGCCGGACAAGAAGTGCCCGGTCTGCGGTACTTCCATGATTATGGAAGGTCACGATATTCCCTTCGAAACCTTCCTGGGCTTCTACGGCGACAAGGAACCGGATATCGACCTGAACTTCTCCGGTATGTACCAGTCCAACGTCCACCGCTATACCGAGGAACTCTTCGGCAAGGAAAACGTGTTCAAGGCGGGAACAGTCTCCGGTCTGCAGGATAAGACCGCTTACGGCTATGTGAAAAAGTACCTGGAAGAGCGGGGCCGCACCGTCAACCGTGCGGAGGAAAACCGCCTGTGCATCGGCTGTACCGGCGTCAAGCGCACCACCGGCCAGCACCCCGGCGGCATGGTCGTTGTGCCCGATACCTTTGATATCTACGATTTCTGTGCCATCCAGCACCCGGCGGATGACGTGAAGGGCGGTCTGCTGACCACCCACTTCGAATTCAAATACCTCCACGATACCCTGCTCAAGCTGGACGAGCTGGGCCACGATGTGCCCACCTTCTATAAATACTTTGAGGAGTATTCCGGCATTCCCATCAACTCGGTGCCCATGAACGACCCCAAGGTGTACAGCCTGCTCACCTCCACCGAGGCTCTGGGCGTCACCCCGGAACAGATCGGCAGCCAGACCGGCACCTTCGGTATCCCGGAAATGGGGACCAACTTCGTGCGCCAGATGCTGCTGGACGCCCAGCCCAAGAACTTCTCCGAGCTGATCCAGATCTCCGGGTTGTCCCACGGCACCGACGTCTGGACCAACAACGCCGACGAGCTCATCCGCTCCAAGACCTGCACCATCGCCGAGGTCATCGGCTGCCGTGACAGTATCATGCTGTACCTGCTGCGCAAAGGTCTGGAACCCAAGATGTCCTTTGACATCATGGAGGCCGTGCGTAAAGGCAAGGTGGCCAAGGGCGGCTTCAAACCCGGTTGGGAGGAAGCCATGCGGGAGCACGATGTGCCCGACTGGTACATCGAATCCTGCCGCAAGATCAAGTATATGTTCCCCAAGGCCCACGCCGTGGCCTAC
>CAUEKL010000318.1 GCA_959018215.1 uncultured Gemmiger sp. | reverse complement strand
CACCGCCTCGAAACGGTGGGACTTTTCGCTTCCTTTTGGTCACAAAAGGAAGGACTCCCCGGCAAGCAGCTGTTACCCCGGCAGCCGGGTAGCCAAGTACAACCCCTCAGTCAGCCTTCGGCTGCCAGCTCCCCTGTGCAAGGGGAGCCAGTAAACCCATCCCAAGTTGACAACCCCTCGCCCCGGGTCGTACAATAAAACCAACCCATCACGCCGGAAACTTCCGGCTTATACAAAGGAGTGCCGCGCCATGGCTCATACCGAAAAAACACTCAGCAGCCAGGAAATCTTCAACGGCCACGTCATCCGGGTCACCCTGGACGATGTGGAACTGGAAAACGGGGACAAGAGCAAGCGGGAGATCGTCCACCATCACGGGGGCGCCTGCGTGCTGGCCGTCACCGACGCCGACGAGGTGTACATGGTGCGCCAGTTCCGGTACGCTTTCGGGGAGGAGATCTGGGAACTGCCCGCCGGCAAGCTGGAAAAGGACGAAGACCCCTTCGAGGCCGCCAAGCGGGAACTGGCCGAGGAATGCGGCGTCACCGCCAGCGATTACACCGACCTGGGTGTGCTCTACCCCACCGTGGGCTATGACAGCGAAAAGATCTATATGTACGCCGCCCGGGGACTGACTACCACCCACCAGCACCTGGACCCGGACGAGTTCCTGGACGTGGTGAAGATGCCCTTCGCCAAAGCCCTGGAGATGGTGCTGTCCGGGGAAATCAAGGACTCCAAGACGGTGGCCGCCCTGCTGAAATACGAAGTGCTGCGCGCCCGGGGTGAACTGTGATGCCCGTTGTACGCCTGGCTCTGTGTGACCTGGCCGCCGACTGGGACAAACAGGACAACTACTTCACCCGGGCCCTCACCCGCCGCGGGTATACCATTGAATTCTGCCATTCCCCCGCCGACAAGCCGGACTTTGTGCTCTGCGGCACCTTCGGCCACCAGGCTCTGGACTACGACTGCTGCCGCATCCAGTATTCCGGGGAGGACAGCTGGCCGGACCTGAACCTCTACGACTACGCCCTGGGCTTCCCGGATTTTTCCTACGAGGGGCGGTATCTTCGCCTGCCCCTCTACGCCATGCGGGATACCTGGGCCCCGGCTCTCCACAAGCACGAACACCCGGACGGGTATTATCTGGACCGCCCGGGCTTCTGCTGCTGCGTGGTCAGCAACGATTTTTCCGCCGAGCGCAATTCCTTCATGGAGACCCTGATGAAAAAGGGCCTGCTGGACAGCGGCGGTGGCTACCGCAACAATGTGGGCGGCCCGGTTCCGGACAAGACAGCTTTCCAGCAAAACTACCGCTTTGCCCTGGCCTATGAGAACAGCGCCGACCCCGGTTACTGCACCGAGAAAATCGTGGATGCCTTTGCCTCGGGGGCGGTGCCGGTGTACTGGGGCGACCCCAGGGTACAGGGAGAATTCAACCCGGACGCCTTCCTCTGCGCCGCCGACTACCCGGACGAGGAAGCCCTTCTGGCCGCCATGCAGGCCCTGGCCGCGGACAAGACCGCCTATCTCAAAACCTGCCGCGCCCCCATCCTGGCCCCGGACGGCACCAGCCGGGCGGCGGCGTATGTGGAGGACGATGCCTGCTTCCGGTTCCTGGACGGCATCTTCCGCCAGGGGCCGCACTTGCGGCGCAACCGCAGCTGCTGGGGCAGCATCTACGAAAACGATTTGAAATACCATCTGCGCCTGGCCGAGGAAGCCGCCCATCCCAAGACCTTCCTGCAGCGGCTGCTGGGGCGCTGACAGCAAAGGAACGACCATGGAAGAAAGCTACACCATCACCCCCATCGCCCACATCCGCACCCAGTTTGCGGACAAGTTCGGCATCCCCCGGCAGAGCGGCCTGGTGGAGGAGCTGCGGGCCACCATCGTGTTCACCCCGGACTTCCGCAGCGCCGACGCCCTGCGGGGGCTGGAGGAATACAGCCACCTGTGGCTGATCTGGCAGTTTTCCACGGTGGTGGCGGCGGGGGCCGACGGCAAAAACTGGCGTCCCACCGTCCGCCCGCCCCGGCTGGGCGGAAACACCCGGATGGGTGTGTTCGCCACCCGCAGCCCCTTCCGGCCCAACGCCCTGGGGCTTTCCTGCGTGAAATTGGTGGGGGTGCATCTGCATACCCCCGACGGCCCGGTCATCGAGGTGGCGGGGGCGGACCTTCTGGACGGCACCCCCATTTACGACATCAAGCCCTACCTGCCCTATGTGGACGCCCACCCGGATGCCAGGTCCGGGTTTGCGGGCAAGGTGGAGGCCCACGCCCTGACGGTGCAGGACCCGGAAGCTTTGCTGGCCGTCCTGGACGACCAGACCCGGGCGGGGCTGCTGGGCGTTTTGCAGAACGACCCCCGCCCCGGCTACCAGCACGACCCCGGCCGGGTGTACGGCCTGCGGTTTGCGGGGTACGAGGTGAAGTTCACCGTCGACGGGGACGAGGCCACCGTTGTTTCGGTGGGCAAAGAATAAAAAAATCACCCTGCGGTGAGGTGGACTTTTTGAGGGTCCCTCTGATACCGCAGGGTGTTTCTTTTTTTGGCAAGCGGGTGCTTACCAGATGGTCCTTCCTTTTGTGACCAAAAGGAAGCGAAAAGTCCCGCCGTTCCGATGCGGCG
>CAUEKL010000317.1 GCA_959018215.1 uncultured Gemmiger sp. | reverse complement strand
TCAATAAACCGCCCAGCATCAGGAACAAGCAAATGTACATAACAACCGTTGTGGGAATGGAAAGCAGGCGGAATGCCAGATACAGCCAGGGAAACACGAACAAAGAAGAAATGCCCCAGAGCTGGCCCGCACGTAAAATGTGAGGCCAGTTTCGATTGCTGAAATGAATGCCCGGCACATTCATCCGGAATATACCGTCGCTCAGAAAAGAGATGGCTGCCTTGTCATAAATATCGGGAAGGGTCTGCAGCGCAAACAGGCAGAAATAGCCGCCGAAGAAAACATACAGGCCTATATACGTGAAGTAGTCCCAGTTTCCATACCTGCATTGTACAGTGACGGCGCTGCCCACAGCTGCCATAAGGAGCGCAGCAAGATACCAGATCAACACCTTGCTCCTGGTCTGCCAGATTCTTGTTGCCGGACCGCCTTTGTATCTGATCGCTGTCTGTACGGCCTGCTCGGCTTCTGCCGGGGTCAGGACTTCTTGCCGGTTTTTGCGGCACAAAAGCAGTTCCATTACCGTGACATCCAACAGTTCGGCCAGAGGCACCAAAAGTGCGGTGTCCGGAATGCTGGCACCGGTTTCCCATTTGCTGACGGCTTTGTCCGAAACAAACAGCCGGGAGGCCAGTTCTTTCTGTGTGTAGCCCTTTTCTTTTCTCAGCTGTGCCACAAAGGAACCAAACTGTTTTTTATCGATGGTATACATGGTGGTGCTCCCCTTTCCTGCTCTCATCATACAGGCAAAGAGGCAGGTGTGCAACCGAACCGCAGTAGAATATCGGCAAACCGTTCAATTTTAAACCCCCGGCAACACGATCTTGTTGCCGGGGGTTATTCAGTAGGAAAGCTTACTGGGCGTCTTCGCAGAACGCCTTGAAGGTCAGATAGGCCATGTACACGTCCGCCTTGGAGACAACCTCAAAGGGAGAGTGCATGGAGAGTACCGGCACACCGATATCGATGGTGTCAATATCCTGGTTGGCCACGTACTTGGCAACGGTGCCGCCGCCGCCCAGATCGATCTTGCCCATCTCACCGAGCTGCCAGACAATGTTGTTGCTGTCCATCAGGTGGGTCAGGTAGCTGACCAGTTCGGCGCTGGCATCGCTGGTGGAGGACTTGCCGCGAGAGCCGGTGTACTTGTACACGGCCACACCGCGACCGGCGTAGGTGCCGTTGTCCGGCTCAAAGGCGTCGTCGTAGGTGGGATCATAAGCGGCGGTCACATCGGCAGACAGGCACTTGGAAGCCTTGCAGGCGGTAATGTAGTCCATGCCCTGGGCCTGGCACAGCTGCTGCAGGAAGTGGAAGGTGTACATGCTGTTCAGACCGGTGACGCCGTCGGAACCGACCTCTTCCTTGTCGGTCAGGACGCACACGGTGGTGTAGGCTGGAGACACGGTGGTGATCTCAGCCATCAGAGCGGGATAGGCATCCACGCGGTCGTCATGGCCATAGGCACCGATCATGGAGCGGTCCAGACCCACGTCCCGGGCGGTGAAGGCCGGAACGATTTCGATCTCAGCGCGGGTGAAGTCCTTTTCGGTAATGCCGTAGGTTTCGTTGAGCATGCCCAGCACGTTCAGCTTGACGCGGTTCTCCACGTCCTTGTCCTCAATGGGATCGGAGCCGATGAGAAGATTCAGGTTCTCGCCGGTGATGCCTTCAGGCAGTTTCTTTTCGTTCTGCTTGGCAGCCAGGTGAGGCAGCAGGTCGGTGATGCAGAAAACGGGATCGCTGGGATTTTCACCGATGCAGATCTCGGCGCAGGTGCCGTCGGCACGGTAGACAACACCATGGATGGACAGCGGAATGGTGGCCCACTGATACTTGCGGACACCGCCGTAATAGTGGGTGCGCAGATAGGCCAGCTTGTTTTTCTCGAACAGGGGCACAGGGCGCAGGTCCAGGCGGGGCGCGTCCACATGGGCAATGTTCATATGGAAGCCTTCCGCCAGGCTCTTCTGGCCAATGGTGGCGGCCAGAACACACTTCTTGCGGTTGATGACATAGACCTTATCACCGGGGTTCAGCTGCTGACCGGGCACAAAGGGCTTGTAGCCGGCACCGCGCAGGAGTTCCTCGCTGTAAGAAACGACCTCGCGTTCGGTTTTGGCAGCGTTCAGGAACTGCTTGTAGCCTTCGCAGAACTCATGCGCGGCCGCCATCTGGTCGGGGAGGCAGTCGGCAACGGTTTCATTTTTGTAAAGGAGCTTTTCCAGTTCCTTCCCAGTTTTCTTTCCCATAATACTTGGTACGTCCTTTCAAAAAAATTATCTATGTTCGGCACCGGTAAAAGGTGCCGGCCTCTTATTGGGAGGTATAGATCTCCTGATAGCGCTCATAGCTGGTGGTGATCTTGTGTACATACTGACGCATCTGCGGGTACGGAAACTCGTCCAGCGTCTTGCCGTCGGAAGAATATTCGCTGTCTTGCAGCAGCTTGCTTACGGCTGTTACTCCATTGTGGTACGCTGCGGCAGCGGTGGGCAGATCCTCAAACTTCAACAGGCAATAGGCCACAAAATAGCTGCCAAAGCGGATGTTGGTTTCCGGGTCATACAGATCCTCAAAGGTGAGGGACTCGGTGGGCGCAATTTTGGACTTGATCCAGTCAAAAGTGACCTCCGTAATCTGCATCAGCCCGCGCGCACCCACGT
>CAUEKL010000316.1 GCA_959018215.1 uncultured Gemmiger sp. | reverse complement strand
TACGGATGGTGCGGAAGTTGGTCAGCATGCCGCCCAGCCAACGAGCGTTGACGAAGTGCATGCCACAGCGGGTAGCCTCATCCCGGATGGACTCCTGAGCCTGCTTCTTGGTGCCGACGAACAGGATCTCGCCGCCGTTGGCAGCGGTGTCGCGCACAAAGTTGTAAGCCTCATCCAGCTTCTTCACGGTCTTCTGCAGGTCGATGATGTAGATGCCGTTGCGCTCGGTGAAGATGTACTTCGCCATCTTGGGGTTCCAGCGACGGGTCTGGTGACCGAAGTGGACACCGGCTTCGAGAAGCTGCTTCATAGAAACGACTGCCATAGTAATTTTCCTCCAAAAATTTAGTTTTACCCTCCGCATTGCGTGATTGTTTTCTAACCTTCCCGTTCCAGTATGGGCCGTTCAGGCACAAAAAAACAACGCAATGCGTGTGTATTGCCGAAATATAATACCACAATGTCAAGTGGATTGCAAGTGCTTTTTATAAAAATGTGCGTTCTTTCTGCTGAAACCGGAAGATGCTGCGCTTCCCTGCACAGGAAACCGAAAAATAGGGGTTCAGTTTAGTGTACTCCCCTGCCGCCCAGCAGAAAAAAAGCGAAGCCGGCGGGAGCGCCGACTTCGCCACAAAGGAATAGTCAGATGGAAATGGCGTTGCAGACTTCGATCTCACTGGGATCGATGGTCTTGTGCATAGACAGCGCCACGTTGACATCGTAGTCAACGATTTTTCCGCCGGAAACACCCACCACGCGGTTGTAGATACCCTTGTCCAGCAGATCGATGGCGTGGTAACCCATCAGCGAAGCGTTCACGCGGTCACGGACCGTGGGAGAACCACCGCGCTGGATGTGGCCCAGAACCGTGGCACGGGAGTCGACACCCGTGGCAGCCTGGATCTGGTTGGCCAGTTCCTGGGCGCCGATAACACCTTCCGACACGATGATGATGAAATGCTTCTTGCCGGTGAACTGGGTCTGGCGCATACGCTGCAGGATGTCGCGCTCGAAGTCAAAGGGACGTTCCGGCAGCAGAACCGCCAGAGCACCGGTGGCGATGCCCACGTTCAGCGCGATGTAACCAGCATGATGACCCATTACCTCAACCACGCTGCAGCGGTCATGGCTCTGGGTGGTGTCGCGCAGTTTATCAATAGCTTCTACAGCCGTATTCATGGCTGTATCATACCCGATAGTGTACTCACTGCAGGCAATATCGTTATCAATAGTACCGGGAATACCGATGCAGGGAATCCCCTGATTGGCCAGTGCGCGGGCCCCCATAAAAGAGCCGTCGCCGCCAATGACGACCAGAGCGTCAATACCCAGTTCCTTGCAGCGGGCCAGACCTTTGGCCTGACCTTCTTTGGTCTTGAATTCCAGGCAGCGGGCGGTGTACAAAATGGTACCGCCCCGATGAATGATCTCGGACACGCTACGGACGTTCATTTTGTAGGACTCGCCTTTGATGAGACCGATGTAACCGCGCTGAATTCCCATCATGCGATAACCGCGGGTAATGCCGGTGCGCACAATAGCACGGACTGCAGCATTCATGCCGGGCGCGTCGCCGCCACTGGTCAAGACACCGATGGTTTTAATCTCCTTAGCCATAGATTTCCCTCCCGTTAAATCAAAGGCTTGGCGTTTTTTACTCCGTTTGCGGATGTTCCGCCAATCAGGGGTACGGCCCTTCCCGACCGTGTGTTAAAGGTGTAACAATCCCCCGTAACTCATTATACCATATACATGCCCTGCCAATTATGGATAAATCTTGCAAAAGGCATGGATTTATTTTGCCGTTTGCTCTTTGACATGATCGGGGCCTAAAATACGCTCCAGCTCCTTGCGCAAAATCGGCAGATCGTTGGCCCAAAGACTCTGGGGAGCCCGCATACGCTGGCCGGAATCTTAAAATTTGAAGTAAACCGGCGTGGGCCCGTCAAATATATTGTGCAGAAGATTTTCAATCTTTGCCATTTCCGGGCTTTGCCGGGACGGGACCAGCAGCCACAATCCGATGACCTTATTGGGTGTCCTGCCAAAGGAGGCCGTGTGATTTACAGGGTGACCGGCCGGTGTGGCAAACCCCATAGCAGGATCGTATTCATCCACCGGTGCAATCTGTTCCGCGACCAGCCGTGTTCCCTCCTCTTCCTTGTAGGAAACACGCCCGGACACAACCACGACGGCGTTCTCCTGCAGATAGGCACGATAAGAAGAGTAAACCCGAGGAAACACCAGCAATTCCATAGTGCCGGTGAGATCTTCCACAGTGGTAAACGCCATGAGGGTGTTGGATTTGGTGGTCATCACCTTGCTCTTGACCACCGTGCAGAGAAGGGTCACCGATTTGTTGTCGAATTCCTTGGCGTCATCTCCGCTTAACTGGGAGATCATACAGGTAGAGACTTTCTGAATTTTTTCCCGGTAGGCATCCAACGGATGGCCGGACAGATACAGTCCGGAAACTTCCTTTTCCATTTTGAGCAGCTCGGATGTGGGATATTCGGGAAGATTGGGCACCTTGTAGTCTTCCGCAGCGGCGTCGGCATCGGTTCCGGCCATAGCGCTGAACAAATCCAGTTGGCCTTCCAGATTCTGACGGGCATCGGTTTCTACGCTTTTCAGAATTCCCTCCACGCTCTGCATCATGCCGTGGCGGCTGGGCTCCAGAGCATCAAA
>CAUEKL010000315.1 GCA_959018215.1 uncultured Gemmiger sp. | reverse complement strand
GCTGATCACCCCCGTGCACGCCGGACAAAAAGCACTGGATGGGCAGGCCGGTGGCCTCGCTCACCAGCTTGCCGGTGGTACCGGTGGCCAGCAGGTTGTGCTGGCTGAGCACCCGGCAATAAGCGATGCAGAACTGCACCATCAATTCCTTCTTCGCGTCATGCGCGATCAATGCGATGTTCATGGACGTAACGCCCTCCTTCTTAAAACAAGCTAACGTTCTGGCGTGCCCGGGCGGCACGCACCTTCTCCAAACCTTTATGGGGGATTGCCTCTATGGGGGCGAACCGCCGGGGCTCGCCCGAAGTGGATCAAACAAATGGGAAACCATGCCGCAGCATGGGCAAAACAATTTGGATGCGCCTTTCAGCGCACGGCCAGCGGAACCTGCTGGCCCAGAATGCGGCGGGCCAGATTGTCAAACGCCCGCCATGCCAGGGTATTCTCCGGCAAAGCCTCGCCGGCGGCGGTGCTTTTCAGCAGGGCCGCGCTCTCCGGGATGACCCCGATCAGCTGCACGGCCACCGTGTCGATGCACTCGTCCAGGTCGGCCACCGCGCCCTTGTCGAAGGTGGAGGGACCTACCCGGTTCACCACCAGGCGAACGTTGGTAAATCCGCCCTCATACAGTACGTCGGCGGCAATGTGGCCGTCCCGCAAAGCCACCGGGTCCGGCGTGAGCACCAGAAGAGCCATCTGGCTCACCACCATGGCGGCCGCAAAGGGCGCGCCCAGACCGGCGGCGGTGTCCACCAGGATAAAGTCGTAGTGTTTGGCCATCTTGCGGGTGAGCTTGGCCAGCTGCTGGGGCTGTACGTTTCCCCGCTCGTAGGGGGCGCTGATCAGCGAAAGCCCTTTGTAGACCGGGCTTTCCACAATGGCCTTGCGCCAGTCGCACCGGCCGCACAGCACATCCGAAATGTCGTACACGGTGCGGCCCGCGGCCCCGGCGATGATGTCCACGCTGCGCAGGCCGCTGTCCAGCTCGATGAGCAGGACCTTTTTGCCCGCGGCAGCCAGGCGGCTGCCCAGCAGCACCGACACGGTGCTTTTTCCTGTGCCGCCCTTGCCGGAGGCCACCATAATAATCTGTGCGGCCACGGGTCGGACCTCCTTTTTTCGGCCGGGATGGGGCCGGGATCAACGAAAAATGGTATACAGGTGCCTATGATGCACCTATATTAACATGATAGCACAAAGCGGGGGCGATAGCAAGTTGTCTTTTGTGTATTTAAGCCAAAAAAACGTGTTTTTCGCTCTTCTTTTCGCCGTTTTTACCCGAGAGAACCGCCCCCTTGCAGACACAAAGGGGCACGGCGTACCAAGCGGCCCGCCGTGCCCCGGGGGAATGCTGTGTGCGTCGTTGCCTGCCGCCCGTTATCAGGGCAGAAGCACGCCCTCGGATTCGGGCTCCAGGCCCTCGCTTTGGGTGTAGTAGTAGCTGTCGAAGATGCTGCGCACCAGGGGCAGGCCGTTGGAACCGCCGCCGCCCCATTCCAGCACGATGCCGATGGCCAGCTGGGGGTCCTCCACCGGGCCGTAGGCGATAACAGCGGTGTTGGTGTAGGCGTAGTTGCCCTTTTCATCCCGCTCCCAGCGCTGGGGGCTGCCGGTCTTTACCGCGATGTTCAGCGGATAGTCCTTCAGGGCGCTGCTGTCCCGCGCGGCGCCCAGCATACCCTGTTCCACCGCGTCGAAGGCGCCGATGTTGTCCTCGATCTGCTCCACCACCTCCGGCTCCACCTCTTCGATGAGCTCGCCGGTGTTGCTGTCCCGGTAGCCGGAAACGATGTGGGTGGCGTAGCGGGTGCCCTTGTTGGCCAGGGTGGCCGCGTAGGTGGCCAGCTGGATGGGGGTCACCTGGGTGTTGCCCTGACCGATGGCCGCCTGCAGCTCCAGGCCCTTGCCGTAGTTCTCGTCGGTGGTGTGGGTCAGGTTGCCGGTGGACTCGCCCAGCTCGAAGCCGGTCTTGGTGGCAAGGCCCAGCTGTTCGGCCATGGCGTCAAAGTTCTCCAGCCCTACCCGGCGGCCCACATCGTAGAAGTAGATGTTGCAGCTGTGGGTCAGCGCCTCGGTCAGGTTGGTGGGGCCGCTGTGGGGACCCAGCTGCTGGCAGACGGGCTTGTAGTCGGTGTAGAAGTCATACACCCGGGTGCAGTTCACCGTGTCCTGGGGGGTCACGGTGCCGCTGAGCAGGCCCGCCAGCGCCACCGCGGGCTTGAAGGTGGAGCCCGGGGCGTACAGGCCGGTGGTGGCCCGGCTCAGAAGCGGGGTGTTGGGATCACTGCTGTATTCGCTGTAGTTGGATTTATACAGGTTCAGATCGTAGCTGGGGTAGTTGGCAATGGCCAGAATGCCCCCGGTCTTCACGTCGATGACCGCCGCCGAGCCGGAGGTGACCTCCTTGCCCTTGGTGGACTCCTTGGTCTGCTGCATCTCCAGAATCAGGGCCTCCAGCTGCTCGTTCAGGCTCTTCTGCAGGTCTTTGTCGATGGTGAGCACCGCCGTCTCGCCGGGTTCGGGCTCCACCAGCATCTGGGTGCCCACCACCACGCCGTTCTTGTCGCGGCTCACCTGCTGGGTGCCTTCTTTGCCCCGCAGCCGGTCCTCGGCGTATTTTTCCACGCCGGACTGGCCGATCAGGTCGTTCATGTTATAGCCCGCGTCCTTCAGGGGGGTGGTCACGTTGCCGTCTTCGTCCTCCAC
>CAUEKL010000314.1 GCA_959018215.1 uncultured Gemmiger sp. | reverse complement strand
CAATGTGGCCGACCGCATCGCCGTCATGTATGCCGGTGACATTGTGGAGGTGGGCAGCTGCGCCGAGGTATTTTACGATCCCCGCCATCCCTACACCTGGGCTTTGCTCTCCAGCCTGCCCCAGCTGGGGGTGAAAGGGGAACCCCTCTATTCCATCGAGGGCACTCCGCCCAACCTCTTCCACGAGGTCCGCGGCGACGCCTTTGCCCCCCGCAACCCCCAGGCCCTGAAGATCGATTTTGTCAAGCGTCCGCCCATGTTTGCGGTGACGCCCACCCATTCGGCCCGCACCTGGCTGCTGGACCCCCGGGCTCCCAAGGTGGAGCCGCCGGAGCACATCCGGGTCCTACGGGAAAAGGGCCGCGCACTGAAACTCACCGGGGAGGGGACCGCCAATGGCTGATACACGCAAAAAACTGCTGGAGCTGGACCATGTGCGGGTCCAGTTCGGCAAAAAGCGCCGCCCTTTTGTGGCGGTGAAGGATGTTTCCTTTGATATCTACCAGGGCGAGACCTTCGGCCTGGTAGGAGAATCCGGCTCCGGCAAGACCACCATCGGCCGGGCCATCATCCGGGCCAATCCGGTGGCGGCCGGGGAAATCCGCTTTGACGGACACCGCATTTCCGGCAAACTGACGCCCCAGGAGGATCGCCAGGTCACCCGGGATATCCAGATGATCTTCCAGGACCCCATGAGCTCCCTGAACGAACGCGCCAAGGTGGGGTATATCGTGGCCGAAGGCCTGTATGCCCCCGGCCATCACCTCACCGAGGACCAGCGCCGGGAAAAGGTGGCCAAGGCCCTTTCGGACGTGGGACTGCTGCCGGAGTTTGCCTCGCGCTTTCCCCATGAATTCTCCGGCGGCCAGCGCCAGCGCATCGGTATTGCCCGGGCTCTCATCATGGAGCCCCGGTTCATTGTGGCCGATGAGCCCATCTCCGCCCTGGATGTGTCCATCCGGGCCCAGGTGCTCAACCTGCTGTCTGCCTTGCAGAAAGAGCGTGGCCTGACCTATCTGTTCATCGCCCATGACCTTTCGGTGGTGCGGTTCATCTGTGACCGGATCGCCGTCATCCACAAGGGCGACATTGTGGAACTGGCCGAGAGCGAGCAGCTCTTTGCCCATCCGCTGCACCCCTACACCCGGGCCCTGCTGTCGGCCATTCCCCAGCCGGACCCCATTGCGGAGCGCAGCAAGAAATTGTTGGTGTATGACCCGGCCTGTCATGACTACACCCAGGACAAGCCGGTCTGGTGTGAGATCGAACCCGGCCACTTTGTGCTGGGCAACCAGAAGGAACTGGACGGCTACCGGGAATCCCTGGCCAAAGCCGACTGACCTTCTCAGGATAAGGAGTGTGTTATGCAAGCCATCATCAACCGTGCTCTCTGCCCGCTGTATGAGGAGGCGGACACCTGTGCCGCCGCCCCGCAGGAAGCCTGCGTCACCGATGAAGCCCTGCTGGGCATGCCGGTGGAGATTACCGGCGAAGCGGATTCCCTGGGGCGTCTGCCCGTCAGGACCTTCTACGGCTACACCGGCCGGGTGGACGCGGATGCCCTGACTCAGGGGGAGGCCGCCGAGGCGTTTGTGGCCCTGCCGCAGAAGATCGTGCTGCACAAAAACTTTGTGGACGTTCTTTCCCAGCCCAAGGTCCAGGGAGCGTATGTGATGACCGGCGTTCCCCGGGGCGGGCGTCTGGGCCTGTGTGGGGAACCGGAGGATGGCTGGCAGAAGGTCCAGCTGCCCGATGGCCGCCAGGGGTATGTGTGCGCCAGTGCGCTGGATACCCTGTGGCAGACCCCCTGTGCCGACACCCACCGGGAGCTGCGCAAGGCCCTGACGGCTGCCGCCCGCCTGTACGCGGGCACCCAGTACCGCTGGGGCGGCAAGAGCCCGCTGGGCATCGACTGCTCGGGGCTGTGCAGCATGGCGTATCTGCTGTGCGGTATCGTCATCTGGCGGGATGCCCAGATCAAGGAAGGCTATCCCATCCACGAGATTCCTCTTTCGGAGATCCGTGCCGGGGACCTGCTCTACTTCCCGGGTCATGTGGCTATGTACCTGGGCGGCGGGGAGTACATCCACTCCACCGGCCGAGCAGGGGATAACGGTGTGACCATCAACAGCCTGTATCCGGAAGCACCCAATTACCGGGCCGACCTGCCGGGCCAGATTACTGCCGTGGGCAGCTACTTCTGAGCCCCGGACAACACGCAACAAGATAAGCAAAAGTCCCGCCCCCGGACAGCGTACAGCTGCCCGGGGGCGGGACTTTTTATGATTTATGCTGTTTCAGAAGGGACCGACTCAGTGCTTCTGCTGCTCGACACGCTTCTTGGCAATGGCCGCCACGGCGTCCTTGCGGGACAGGTTGATGCGGCCCTGCTGGTCGATGTCGGTGACCATGACATAGATGGGATCACCCACAGCCACAACGTCCTCCACATGCTCCACACGGTGGTCATCCAGCTTGGAGATGTGGACCAGACCTTCCTTGCCCGGAGCAATCTCTACGAAGGCGCCGAAGTTCATCAGACGGGTCACGCGGCCCTTGTAGATGGCACCCACCTCGGGGTCCTCCACAATGGTCTTGATGGTGGAAATGGCCCGCTTGGCGTCGTCCAGATCCACAGCGGAGATGAAGACGTGACCGTCCTCCTCAATGTCGATCTTGCAGTTGAAGTTGGCGCACATCTCCTGAATGA
>CAUEKL010000313.1 GCA_959018215.1 uncultured Gemmiger sp. | reverse complement strand
GACATGACCCGAAAAAACGGACTCTTGCGGCGTTTGCTCCCGCTGTTTATTCTGCTTTTGTGCGCATCGCTGGTTTACAGCCTGGTACGCTGCCAGATGTCCATCAGCGCCAAGCAGCAGGAACTGGTCGGCGTACAGGCCCAGCTGGATGCCCAGCTGGCCCAGAACGAGGAACTGCAGCGCACGCTGGATGACGGCGAGGACGCCATCATCGAGCGCATTGCCCGTGATGAAGGCTACTCCAAGCCCAATGAGCGCATCTGGAGAGACATCAGCGGCAAATAATCCGAACAGTGAAGGGCTCCGGCCCTTTTCTGAAATAAAAACAGGCGGGACCCCACACGTTCCGCCGGAAAAAGGGGTATCATAGTTTGGCATTTCAGGTTGGGGATATCGTCGAAGGCAAAGTCACCGGCATCAAGCCGTTTGGCGCTTTCGTCTCTTTGCCGGAAGGCAAGAACGGCCTTGTCCACATTTCCGAGGTCTCGTACGAGTATGTGCAGGATCTGTCCGCCGTGCTGAGCGATGGCCAGACCGTCAAGGTCAAGATCATGTCCATCGCACCGGACGGCAAGATCGCGCTTTCCATCAAGCGCACGCAGCCCGCACCCGAGCGCGGTGCGCGTCAGGGCGGCTCCCACCAGCCGCGGCAGCAGGGGTCGGCCCCGCGGGCCAAGCGTGAAGCTGCGCCCCGTGTGTGGCAGCCCAAGCCCACGCAGCCGCAGGGCAATCTCAGCTTTGAGGACATGATGGCTCGCTACAAGTCCCAGAGCGAGGAAAAAATTGCGGACCTCAAGCGCGTGACCGAAAACCGCCGTGGCGGCTATTCCCGTCGTCGCTGATTCCCAAAAACACGAACCGCACACAGCGGCAGGCCCTGTACAGCCTGGTCCAACCGGCCGGGCGGTGCGGCCTGCCTTTTTTGCATGGCACGTTTTTTCGTGCTGCGGCCCATATGAATGAAAGGATGTCCCATGTCCACCACCTACACCCTTGTCGCTCCCTGCTTTTTCGGCACCGAGTCCACCCTGGCCTTTGAAGTGCGCCGCATCGGCGCTCAGAATGTACAGGTCACCGACGGCCGCGTCATCTTCGAGGGCGACGCCTCCGTCATTGCCGCTGCCAACCTGAACCTGCGTACCGCTGAGCGGGTACTGCTGCTGCTCAAGACCTGGCAGGCCACCACCTTTGACGAACTCTTCGACGGCGTTTACTCCATTCCCTGGGAGGAAATTCTTCCCGCCGATGCCCAGTTCCCGGTGAAGGGGTCCAGCCTGTCCAGCCAGCTGTCCAGCGTACCTGCTTGCCAGAGCATCGTTAAAAAGGCGGTGGTCAAGCGGCTGATGACCGGTCACCGCACCAGTACCTTGCCGGAAACCGGCAAACTGTACAAGCTGCGGTTTTCTTTGCGGAAAAACACGGTGGAGATGATGCTGGATACCTCCGGCGACGGCCTGCACAAGCGGGGCTACCGCCGCAACGCCACCCTGGCTCCCATCAAGGAAACCCTGGCCGCTGCTATTGCCGACCTGGGCCGGGTGCGCCGGGATACCCTGGTGCAGGACCCCTTCTGCGGTTCCGGCACCCTGGTCATTGAGGCTGCCCAGAAAGCCCTGAATATTGCCCCGGGCCTGCGCCGCCGTTTTGCGGCCGAACAGTTTGACTTTGTGCCTGCGGAAGTCTGGCGTGCCGAGCGCGCCAAAGCCATCGAGCAGGCCAAGCCGGACGCCGCCTTCGAAGGCTTCGGCTATGATATCGACCCTGCCGCTGTGGCACTGGCCACCGCCAACGCCAAGCTGGCCGGGGTGGGGGACCGCTGCCACTTTGCGGTGGCGGACGTGAAGGACTTCGTGCCCAAAGAGGGCGCCACCGTCCTGACCAACCCGCCCTACGGCGAACGCTTGGGCGACGCCGCCGAGGCCGCTGCCCTGGCTGCCGTACTGGGCAAGGTCTGGCACGCCCATCCCGGTGCCGGACTGTATGCCATCACCGCTGACGCCGACTTTGAAAAGCATTTCGGCGGCAAGGCCACCAAGCGCCGCAAGATCTATAACGGCATGATTCCGTGCCAGGTGTATATGTATTTCGACCGTAAAAAGTAAGGAGGGACCCCGATGGAAGATCTGAAACTGGCGGTGCTCATCGACGCCGACAACATCTCCCCCAAATATGTCAAGGTCATTCTGGATGAGGCGGCCTCCTTCGGTGTGGCGGCGGCCAAGCGCATCTACGGCGACTGGAGCGACCCTCGCCTGAAAAGCTGGAAGGATGCCCTGCTCAACAACTCCATCATCCCCATGCAGCAGTACAGCTACACCACCGGCAAAAATGCCACCGATTCGGCCATGATCATCGACGCCATGGACCTGCTGTATTCCGGCAATCTGGACGGGTTCTGCATCGTCTCCTCGGACAGCGACTTCACCCGCCTGGCTGCCCGTTTGCGGGAAGCCGGCAAGCTGGTCATCGGCATGGGGGAGAGCAAGACCCTGGGACCCTTCGTCAAGGCCTGCGATCAGTTCAAATACCTGGACCTGATTCTGGACCACAGCGACCACAGCGAGCCGGACACCGCCGGTACTCATGATGTGACCGACGCCGCCGAAGCCGCCGCCATGGCCGCTGCCGGGGACGATACCGCCATCAACCGGGGCTCGGTGTACAAGCTGGTGCGCGGCATGATCGACGAGATGGACGACGGCACCGGTTGGGTG
>CAUEKL010000312.1 GCA_959018215.1 uncultured Gemmiger sp. | reverse complement strand
GCTGGTGCTGCCTGCGGACGCACCCGTTGGCGCGGACGTGAAGCCCCTGCTGGGCATGGACGATTAAATCTTCGACATCTCGGTCACCGCCAACCGTGCGGACTGCCAGTCCGTGCTGGGCATTGCCCGTGAGGTGGCCGCTGTGCTGAACAAGCCCCTGAAGATGCCCGCCACCGACTACACCACCAGCGATTACACCTATCCCGGCCTGAACATCACCGTGGAGGCCCTGGACCTGTGCCCCCGTTATCTGGGCCACGGCGTGCGCAACATCACCCCCGGCCAGTCTCCCCAGTGGATGCGCCGGTACCTGGCTCTGTGCGGCCTGCGCAGCATCAGCAACGTGGTGGACATCACCAACTTCGTGATGCTGGAGATCGGCCAGCCCATGCACGCCTTTGACATGTCCACCCTGGAGAGCACCCAGATCATCGTGCGCCGCGCCCGCAACGACGAGTCCATCGTCACCCTGGACGGCAAGGAGTTCCAGCTCAATGACAGCAATCTGGTCATCTGTGACGGCTCCAAGCCCGTTGCCCTGGCCGGTATCATGGGCGGTCTGAACAGCGAGATCACCGAGAACACCACCCAGCTGCTGTTCGAGTCCGCCAAGTTCGCCCGGGACAACATCCGCAAGACCGCCCGCGGCCTGGGCCAGAACACCGACGCCTCCGCCCACTATGAGAAGGGCGTCTCCGAGTACACCACCGAGCTGGGCATGGCCCGCGCCCTGCACCTGATCCAGGAGCTGAACTGCGGCGAAGTCACCGCCAGCGCTTTCGACGTGTCCGCCGGTGCTTCCCGGGAAGGAAAGCATTTCTCCGCCCGCATCAGCCGCATCAACGCCATCCTGGGCATTGAGGTTCCCACCGAGGCGGTGCTGGACATCCTCAAGCGCCTGGACTTCCAGGTGGAGCTGCAGCCGGACCGCGACACCATGCAGGTGGTGGCGCCCCGCTGGCGTGAGGATATCGAGGTGGGCGAGCCCGACCTGGCCGAGGAGGTCATCCGGGAATACGGCTACGAGCACATCAAGCCCACCTTCCTGAAGAACGCCACCGTCACCAACGGCGGTCTGAACCCCGACCAGCAGCGTCAGGCCCGTGCCAAGAATACCGTCTGCGCCCAGGGCTTCTATGAGGCCATCACCCTGGCCTTCTACGCCGACGCCGACCTGGATGCCCTGCACATTGCCGCCGACGCTCCCGAGCGCAACGTGGTGCGCATCCTCAACCCCCTGACCTCCAACCTGACCATCATGCGTCCGCTGCTGGCGCCGTCCCTGCTCAACGTGGTGGTGGAAATCCTGAGGAAGGGCAACACCGCCGTCCCCCTGTTCGCGCTGGCCAACGTCTACGCCCCCGCCGAGAGCATCAACCAGCTGCCCAACGAGACCCTGCATCTGGGTCTGGCCGCCTTCGGTGAGAAGGAGGACTTCTTCGCCCTCAAGGGTGCCATCGAAGCTCTGGGGGCCGCCTTCGGCGTGACCTTCCATTACCGCCGCGCCCAGAACACCCCCTGGCTGCACCCCGGCATCTCCGCCGACATCCTGTGCGGCGAGGAGAAGATCGGTGTTTTCGGCAAGCTGGCCAATGATGTGACCGCCGAGCTCAAGCTGCCCAAGGACAGCCGTGACAACCAGAAGATCTTCCTGGCGGAGATCGACTGGCCCGCCCTCATGGCCCACCGCCGTCAGGCCCTGCGCTATGCCCCCATCTCCGAGTTCGCCTCGGTGGCCCGTGACCTGGCCCTGGTGGCCGACGAGGAGACTGCCTGCGGTGATATCATTGCCGAGATGCACCGCGCCTGCCCCAGCCTGGGCGACGTGGAACTGTTCGACATCTACCGTAGCGAGTCGGTGGGTGCCGGCAAAAAGAGCATGGCCTTCACCCTGCACTTTGTGCCCACCGGCAAGGCCCTGACGCCCGAGGAAATCGACCGTTTTGTCAAGAAGATCCTGGGCAACCTGAAATATCGCCTGAACGTGGAGATCCGCTGATTTTCGCGGTCTGAACAAAAGCAAAAGCCCCGCTGTACCGGAACCGGTACGGTGGGACTTTTTTATGCCGTCATGCGGAAACAATCAGCGGGGCACGGTGTTGTTGATGACCAGCAGGTCCCCGTCCTCCAGCACGGTGTCCCCGTTGGGAATCAGATACTCCTGCCCCCGGCGGATCAGCACGATCAGCGCGCCGGACCGACGGGGCAGGTCGGCCAGACGGCGGCTTTCGGGCAGGTCCTCCACATGAACGACCTTCTCGGTCAGGGCGGCCATGGGGGCCTGGTCCTGCTCCAAGGCACAGAGCACCAGCAGGTCCTCCGGCTGCAGGACGGTACGGCCGGAAGGTACCAGCGTTTCCGCCCCCCGGCGCAGGCTGACCAGAATGGTGCCCGGCGGCAGCAGGATCTCCCGCACCGCCTTGCCGCACCAGGCATGCCCGGCGGGCACGGCGATCTGGATGAACTGTACCGGGGCTTCGTCCACGTAGTCGTTGAAGGTCTTGCGGACGTTGCCCCGGGTGTCGATCATGTCCAGGCGCCGGGCCGCTGCGGGCAGCAGCGACCCCTGGACCAGAATGGAGAAAAGGACCACCACAAAGACAATGTGGAAGATATCCATCTCAATGTAGGCGGGACTGATGACCGCCATCACCGCAAAGACCACCGAGGCCGCCCCCCGCAGCCCGGAGAAGGAGACCAGCAGCTTCTGCCCCAGAC
>CAUEKL010000311.1 GCA_959018215.1 uncultured Gemmiger sp. | reverse complement strand
GGCCGGACCCCTGCCCCCCGACCAGCGGCAGGCGCTGCTGGCGCTGGTACAGGGGACCGCGCCGGACTGGTCCCGGCTGTTTGAACTGTTCGGCGGCGAAGAGCCCCGCCCGGTGCAGGAGTTCCTGATGTCGGCGGATTTTCTTTTTCTGGTACAGAGCCTGGCCGAAACCACCGGCCGCAACGTTCCCTTCAAGGACCTGTTCTGGACCCTGCGCTCCATGCTGCTGCCGGCGTTGGAGCTGCTGCGCTGCCCGGTGCCCGAAGCGGATGTCTACCACACGGTGGCCACCGGGTACGCGGGATTGCTGGGGGCCAAGTTCAGCTATTTTGCCCGCAAGCCCTTGCTGGTGACCGAACACGGCATCTATACCCGGGAGCGGGAGGAGGAGATTCTGAAAGCCGACTGGGTGCCGGGATACTTCAAGCCCACCTGGATCGGGTATTTCCGGGCCCTGAGCCAGGCGGCGTACCGGCAGGCTTCCACCATCGTTTCCCTGTTTCAGGGCGCGCGGGAGCTGCAGATCGGCCTGGGCGCCGACGAGGGAAAATGCCGGGTCATTCCCAACGGCATCGACATCCGCCGGTTCGCGTCCATTCCGCCCGTGGACCCGGCGCCCCATCCGCTGCACCTTGGGGCGGTGCTGCGCATCGTTCCCATCAAGGACGTGAAAACCATGATCTACAGCTTTCAGCGCGTCAAGGCGGCCCGGCCCGACGCCACCCTGGACCTCATCGGTCCCTATGACGAGGACCCCGACTATTACCGGGAATGCCGGGAGCTCATCCGGCGGCTGGACTGCCGGGACATCCGGTTTGTGGGCCGCGCCGATGTGACCCGGTGGCTGCCCCGGCTGGACCTGGTGATCCTGACCAGCATTTCGGAGGGGCAGCCCTTTGTGCTGCTGGAAGCCATGGCCGCCCACCGCCCGGTGGTGGCCACCAACGTGGGCGCCTGCCGGGAGATCATCGAGGGTGCCCAGGACGGTCTGGGGCCTGCGGGCCGGGTGGTGCCGGTGATGAGCCCCGCCGCCATTGCCCAGGGGATTCTTGCCGTCAGCCGCAGCCCGGCACAGCTGCGCACCCTGGCGGAAAACGGATACCGCCGGGTGGTCCGCTTTTATCAGGACAAGGACTTTCTGGCGGCTTACCGGGCCCTGTACCGGGAAGCCGTCCGCAATCCGGACGGGGAGGTGGCGCAAACATGGCCGGCATCGGCTTTGGGCTGAAAAAAGTATTCCACGGCAGCGGCGTCTTTGCGGTGGTGCGGGGATACTCCCTGGCCGCCGTGGTCACGGAGGGACCCATGGTCCTGATGATCCTGCTGCTGTTTGCCCTGCAGCGGATGCTGGCGGGGTTCGGGGCCGTGTACCGGCTGCGGGAACAGTTTCTCTTCTTCATGACCTACGCCATGGTCTTTTCCCTGCTGCTGGCGGGCACCGTGCTGCTCTTTCTGGACCGGTTCATCTCCGACTGCCTCTATCAGCAGCGGCTGCAGGATGTTCTGCCCAGCTTTTTCGGCATGGTGTTTTTGCTGCTGCTGGCGGGCGCCCCGGCCATGGGGCTGTACCTGCTCACCCTGCCGGTGGACTGGGCGGTGCGGCTGGCGGTGCAGCTTCTGTTCTGCACGTTGCTGGTGGTCTGGGTCCAGATGTCCTGCCTGTCCGCCGTCAGGCGGTACACCTATCTGCTGCTGGGCTTTGCGGCGGGGGCCGCGGCGGCCCTGCTGCTCACCTGGTTCTTTCTGCTGGGGGGAATGAATCCCCTGACCGCCGCCCTGTGGGGCACGGCGCTGGGATTCCTGGTGCTGCTGTTTCTGTACATGGCCCAGCTTTTGCAGTGCTACCCCGCCGGAAGCTGGAACCTGCCGGTGTTTTTCCCGGCGCTGCAGCGCTATCCCGATCTTCTGCTCACCGGCCTTTTGCTGGGGCTGGGTCTGTACGGCCACAACTTCGTTTTCTGGGCCAGCACGTTCCGGGGGCAGGTATTTCCCACCGGCGTCTACTGCGCCCGGTACGACGTGCCCGCCTTCTTTGCCACCCTGACCATCCTGCCCATGCTGGTGCAGTTTGTGGTGGGGCTGGAGACCCGCTTTGCCGCCAGGCACCGGGCCTACTTCGACGCCATCCTGTACGGCGGACGGCTGGAGGATATCCGGGCCGCCAAGCAGGAGATGGAGACCGTCCTGTATGCGGAGCTTTCCCACATGCTGCAGATGCAGCTCATTGTGGCCATCGCCTCGGTGGCTTTTCTGGGCAACTTCTTGCAGACCATGGGGCTGGACGAGACCATGGCCGGGACCTTCCGGGTGCTCTGCTTCGGCTACTGTCTGTACGGTCTGGTCAAATGCGGCATCGTGCTGCTGCTCTATTTCGACGACCGGACCGGCGCCTGCCGGGCCGCGGGGCTGTTTGCCGCCCTGAGCCTGGCGGGGTCGCTGGTCACCCTGGCCCTGGGCCCCGATACCTGGGGTGCCGGGTTCCTGGCGGCGGGCGCCGTCACCGGGTTCCGGGTACTGCGGCGGCTGCGCCGCTATCTGGAAGAGCTGGAATACCATGTATTCTGCGAACAGCCCTTGTTTGCCCCGCCGCAGGACGACGGCGTGCTCTGCCGCGCCGAAGAACGCCTGGCCCGGGCCGAGCAAGCTTTTGCACAAAGGAGGCATCCCCGTGAAAAGAACCGGGAATAAGATCGAACTCATCCTGTTGGCGCTGGCGGCGGTGCTGGCGCTGGGCGTGGCCTTTTTC
>CAUEKL010000310.1 GCA_959018215.1 uncultured Gemmiger sp. | reverse complement strand
CCGCAATATGAATTGCAGGGCGAGAATCATGCTATAATACCCACGCAAGGCAAAGGTAAGGCGCGCGGCGCTTGAAGCCTTGCACGCACCGGAATGGGCCGGTGCGTAGGGATATGTATGGAGGTCTTCAATATGGTAAGACAAGTCAAGGTTTCCAACTTCACCGAAGTACAGGGGATCGTGTCTGCCGCTGCCAAATGCTATAACGAGGTTGGCGTGCACGACATGAAGGGCAGCATCGCCGATGCCAAGAGCATCCTCGGCATGATGAGCCTGGACTACAGCCGCCCTGTCAAGATCGTCTGCGAGGACGAGCAGGAACTGGACCGCGGGGTCAGTGCGCTGAAGCAGTAAAGGAAACCGCCCCGCTTTGGGGCTTGAAAAGCAGGGTCCGTTCCCGGATGGGGGCGGGCCCCTTTTGTTTGTCATAATCAAAAACAGGCGGTGTATCCTGGTACACCGCCTGTTTTGCATGGAAAACCGATTTTTTGTTAAATGACTTTGTGGTCCATCCACTTACCCCGTACAAACCGCACCGCAAAGAAGGTACTGCGGCAGATCCAGTCAATGAACATACCCAGCCAGACACCCAGCAGGCCCATATTCATATGCAGCACAAACAGGTAGCTCAGGATGACCCGGAACAGCCACATGCTGAAAATGCTCACCGACATGGTATATTTGGTATCGCCGCCGGAACGCAGGGCGTTGGGCAGGGTGAAGCTGGTTGCCCAGAAGAAGATGCTGAACACTGCAAACCAGCGCAGCACCTGTTCGCACATGGCGGTGGCCTCAGGGGTCAGGTTGTAGATACGGCACAGCAGCGGGGCGCCCACAAACAGTGCCGCGTTGGTGATCGCCATACCCAGCATGGCAATTCCCAGCAGCAGCCAGGCGTACCGTTTGGCCTGCTTTTTCTCGCCTGCGCCCAGGCACTGGCCCACCACCGGGATCATGGCCAGGCTCATGGTATTTCCGGGAATGTTGGTCAGACTGCTGATGGAGTTGGCCACCGCGTTGGCCGCAATGGCGGAGGTGCCCAGGGTGGAGGTCAGGCTGCTCACGCAGAGTTTGCCGATCTGGAACATGCCGTTTTCCAGCCCGGAAGGAATGCCGATGCCCAGAATCCGCAGGATCATGGCGCGGTCGGGGCGCATATCCTGCCAGCTGTCGATGCGCAGGGGATTCTCAAACTGCTGCTGCTGCCAGAACACCCAGCAGGCCGCAAAAACCCGTCCCACCAGGGTGGCCAGGGCCGCGCCCAGCACCCCCAGGTTGAATCCGTAGATCAGGATGGCGTTGCCGCCGATGTTGATGATATTCATCACCAGGCTGGCCAACATGCTGACCCGGCTGTTGCCCTGGGCCCGGAACAGGGCTGCCCCGGCGTTGTAGGCGCCGATGAATGGGTAGGAGATGGCACTGATGATGAAGTAGGTCTGGGCAAAGTTCATCACATCATCGTCGATCTGACCGAATACCACCCGCAGGATGGGGCGGCAGAGCAGCAGGGTCACCACCATGACCGACACGGTGGACACCGCCAGAACCATGTACAGCTGGGCAGCGCTGCGGCGGGCGTTTTCCTCGTCGTGGCGCCCGATGTACTGGCTGCCGATGACAGCGCCGCCGGTGGCCAGCGCGGCCAGGATCTGAATGATCAGCACATTGATGCTGTCCACCAAACTTACACTGGAGACCGCCGCTTCCCCCACACCGGATACCATCAGGGTATCCGCCATGCCCATGGTCACACTCAGCAGCTGCTCCAGCAGCATGGGAAAAATCAGCCGTTTCAGGGAACTGCGGTTGAACATCGGTTCCCCGGAACGGACCTGTGCCGGTTCCGTCATTTTATATACACTCTCCCTTACCAACCTTCGGCCGAACGCCGCATACCCGGCCATTGTACGCTCCCGGAAAAAGAATGTCAATATTGATGCAAAACAAATCAATATTGCACTTTTTGAAGAACGTTTCCTGTAAGAACAAAAGTGCGGCACAAGGGCATAATCGAAGGTTTCCGCAGGCCGGAAACAGGGCAGGGCGCATCATATTTGCACTGGCAGGGTACTACCCAAATCGGCAGGGCGGCGGTATAATAAAAAAGCGGCCGTCCGGACAGGACAGCCGCAGAACTGGCAGCTTATGAATTGGTAGGACGGTTCAGGTAGCGGTACACTGTAGGCACCGACACCGCCAGCTGGGCGGCGATCTCGCTGACTGCGCCCTTGATGTTCATCACGCCGCTTTCATTGAGCCGGTGTACCACCTCCACCTTTTCCGGCACCGACATCCGCGCCGGCGGAATCCCATATTCCCGGATCACCGCAGATATGCGCTGCTGCATCATGGCGGTCAGGGTGGGGGCGGAAATCTCGGGTGCAGCTTCCCGGGGCTGTTCCAGCGCAAACCGTTCCAGTACTGCCTGCAGAGCCGCATTCAGCTCCCGGGCGGGGGCCAGGTCCTTGGTCACACATAAAAGACCGATGGGGTGTGCCGTGTCACCGATGGGATACACCCGGCAGCACAGATCTGCGTTGTGCCCCTGGCCGCAGGGCAGCAGAACCCACTTTTGCGGGCCGTCAAATCCGTTTTCCACCAGTTCCTGCAGGGAAGGCGGCAGCGGGGAACCGGGTTCATGGCCGGCGCGGGGATGACAAACAGCCGCCAGAGAATGTTCCGGGGTGTTCAGGTCGTAGACGCAAACTTCGGTGCCGGAGCCGCATACTTCCCCAAAAAAGGGG
>CAUEKL010000309.1 GCA_959018215.1 uncultured Gemmiger sp. | reverse complement strand
GTGCTGGGGTCCGGCCTGGGCGGCCTGGCCGACCGCATTGAAAACCCGGTGTACATCCCTTACGGGGAAGTTCCGGGATTTCCCGTATCCACCGCGCCGGGCCATGCGGGCCGGTTTGTGGCCGGTCGGCTGGCCGGGAAGTCGGTGCTCTGCATGCAGGGCCGGTTCCACTACTATGAGGGTCACGACATGGCCGCCATTGCCCTGCCTGTGCGGGTGATCAAGGCCCTGGGCTGCCGGGCGCTGGTGCTGACCAACGCCGCCGGGGGCGTGAATTATGATTTCTCGGTGGGAGATTTCATGCTCATCACCGACCACATCAACTTTATGGGTGCCAACCCGCTGCGGGGCGCCAATGAGGAGGAGATCGGCCCCCGGTTCTGCGATATGAGCCGGGTCTATGACGCCGGGCTGCAGGAGCTGGCCCGGAAGGTGGCCGCTGAAAAGGGCCTGACCTTGCGGGAGGGCGTGTACCTGGGCTACATGGGTCCCAGCTACGAGACCCCGGCGGAGATCCGGGCCTTCCGCACCCTGGGCGCCGACGCCGTGGGCATGAGCACCGTGCCGGAAGCCATCGCCGCCTCCCACTGCGGGCTGCCGGTGCTGGCCCTGAGCCTGATTACCAACATGGCGGCGGGCATGACCGGCAAGCGGCTGTCCGGCGAGGAGGTCATCGAGATTGCCAACCGACGGGGTCCGGTGTTCCAGGACCTGGTGGAGGGCCTGGTGGCCGCCATGGCATGAGTTGCCCGACCCTTGCTTTTTTACACCAAACCATGTAGAATAGAATACGTCCGAGTATGCCGGACAGGCAGGCCCCGCCGGGGTGTTCCCGCGGGGTTTTCGTCTGCCGGTAAAAGGACGCAGAATATGCAAAGTACCGGGTTTTTGCCCGGCCCAAAGGAGACTTGTTTGCAATGAGCGAAGCGTGTACTCACGATTGCAGCAGCTGCACCGCCAACTGCGACCACCGCGCGCCCGAACGGGAAGCCCCCCACGCCAAGAGCCATATCAAGAAGGTCATCGGCGTTGTGTCCGGCAAGGGCGGCGTCGGCAAGAGCATGACCAGCGCCATGCTGGCGGTTGCCATGCGCCGTCTGGGCCATACCGCCGGTATCCTGGACGCGGATATCACCGGACCTTCCATCCCCAAGCTGTTCGGCGTACATGGCCCGGCTATGGGCGGTGAGGACGGCATCTACCCCATCAAGAGCCGCACCGGCATCGACATCATGAGCATCAACCTGCTGCTGGAGGACGAAGAGGCCCCCGTGGTGTGGCGTGGCCCGGTCATTGCCGGCGCTGTGAAGCAGTTCTGGCAGGAAGTGATCTGGGAGGATGTGGATTTCCTGTTTGTGGATATGCCTCCGGGAACCGGCGACGTGCCCCTGACCGTTTTCCAGACCCTGCCGGTGGACGGCATCATCATCGTGTCCAGCCCCCAGGAACTGGTGGGCATGATCGTGGGCAAGGCCGTGCAGATGGCCGAGATGATGAAGATCCCCATCCTGGGCATTGTGGAAAACATGAGCTATGTGGTCTGCCCCGACTGCGGCAAGCATATCTCTGTATTCGGCGACAGCCATGTGGATGAGACCGCCGCCCGCTACAAGCTGCCTGTGCTGGCCAAGATGCCCATTGATCCCGAGCTAGCCAAGGAAGCCGACGCCGGCATGATCGAAACCTATGCCGGGGA
Organism: uncultured Gemmiger sp.; assembly: GCA_959018215.1. Lineage (GTDB taxonomy): Bacteria > Bacillota > Clostridia > Oscillospirales > Ruminococcaceae > Gemmiger. The sequence continues at coordinate 1,071 of CAUEKL010000309.1, read as the reverse complement.
GTATCTGGACGGTGCCGCCAAGGCTGTGGCCAACCTGCTGAAATAAGTTCGGGAGGCGTTTACCATGCCTGTACAGGAAAAACTGCATGTGCAGCAGGGGCTGGAAACATCCAAGAAGTTCCTGGATGAGTTCAAGGCCTTTGCCCTCAAGGGAAACGTCATCGACATGGCCGTCGGTGTCATCATCGGCGCTGCCTTCCAGTCCATCGTCTCCTCCCTCACCGGGGACATCCTGAACCCTCTGCTGGGCATTGCTTTCTCCACCGATTTCAGCAACGTGGTCATTCCGCTGCCCAACGGCGCCGACCCGCTGCGCATCGGTGCCTTTATCTCGGCGGTGATCAACTTTCTGATCATGGCCTTTGTGCTCTTCTGCCTTGTGAAATTCATGGGCCGGCTCATGCGCCTGGGCCAGCATAAAAAGGCCGCCGAAGCCAAGGCGGAACCCGCCAAACCGGCCGCTCCCACCCAGGAAGAATTGCTTGCCCAGATCCTGGCCGAGCTCAAGGCACAGAATGCCGCCGGAAACGCAAAATTAAATTAAGTTTCACAGCTTGTTTTTGAATTTGCAAAGGTTTTTGCTTTAATTTCATAAGATTCTTTTGCTTTTCGATTGCCAAGCGGTCCTTCCTATGATATAGTGTAAGCAGGAACAAGGACGTTCGTCTGCTGGAGGTGTATGCCTCCGCATACGGACGTCTTTTTTGTTGCGGAACCGGCCCCCCAAAGGGGCTCCCGCAGCGTGGCGGTTACCGCCGGGAAGGAGAGATACCAGTGCAAGACTTTACCACAAGGAAGCAGCCCGCCGGGCTGTACGACCCGAGATTTGAGCACGATAACTGCGGTATCGGCGCCGTGGTGGACATCAAGGGCCGCAAGAGCCACAAGACCATCGACGACGCGCTGCAGATCGTGGAACATCTGGAGCACCGCGCAGGCAAGGACGCCGAGGGCAAAACCGGCGACGGCGTGGGCATTCTGCTGCAGATCGGCCACAAGTTCTTTTCCAAGGTGGCGGCGGAAGCCGGCATCAATCTGGGCGAAGAACGGGAATACGGTGTGGGCATGTTC
>CAUEKL010000308.1 GCA_959018215.1 uncultured Gemmiger sp. | reverse complement strand
GTCATCAAGGCCTACGGTCCCGATCTGGTCCTGAATGTGGCCCTGCCGTACCAGGACCTGACCATTATGGATGCCTGCCTGGCCTGTGGCGTACATTATGTGGATACCGCCAATTACGAGCCGGAAAACACCGATGACCCTGCCTGGCGCGCTATCTACGAGAAGCGCTGCAAGGAGGAAGGGTTCACCGCTTACTTCGACTACAGCTGGCAGTGGGCTTACGCCAAGAAGTTTGAGGATGCCGGGCTGACCGCCATCCTGGGCTCCGGCTTTGATCCGGGCGTCACCAGCGTCTTTACTGCCTATGCCCTGAAGCACTATTTTGACGAGATTCACACCATTGATATCCTGGACTGCAACGGCGGCGATCACGGCTATGCCTTCGCCACCAACTTCAACCCCGAGATCACCCTGCGGGAAGTGTCCGCCCCCGGCTCCTACTGGGAGAACGGCCACTGGGTGGAGACCAAACCCATGGAGATCAAGCGGGAATATGATTTCCCCCAGGTTGGCAAGAAGGACATGTACCTGCTCCATCATGAGGAGATCGAGAGCCTGGCCAAGAACGTGCCCGGCGTCAAGCGCATCCGCTTCTTCATGACCTTCGGCCAGAGCTACCTGACCCATATGAAGTGTCTGGAAGATGTGGGCATGCTCTCCACCAGCCCCATCAACTTTGAAGGCCATGAAATCGTGCCCATCCAGTTCCTGAAGGCCCTGCTGCCCGACCCGGCTTCCCTGGGCCCCCGCACCGTGGGCAAGACCAACATCGGCTGCATCTACACCGGTGTGAAGGACGGCAAGGAGCGCACCATCTACATCTACAACGTCTGCGACCACCAGGAATGCTACAAGGAACTGGGCAGCCAGGCCATCAGCTACACCACCGGTGTGCCCGCCATGATCGGTACCGCCCTTGTGGCCAACGGTCAGTGGCGCAAGCCCGGTGTGTTCAACCTGGAAGAGATGGACCCGGACCCGTTCATGGAGATGCTCAACCAGTACGGGCTGCCCTGGGTGGTTGACGAAGCCCCCGCCACGGTGGAATGATGGAGCGGCTGGCAAGCACGGAGCCGGGGCTGCGCACCCCGGTGTATGTGGTGGACGAAGCCGCTCTGGTGCGGAATCTGACTGTTCTGGCAGGTGTACAGCGGCGCACCGGCTGCCATATTCTGCTGGCGCAGAAGGCTTTTTCTATGTTCCGGGTGTACCCGCTCATCGGGCAATATCTGGCCGGAGCCACCGCCAGCGGCCTGTATGAGGCGCGTCTGGCCCATGAGGAGATGCCCGGCAAGGAGAACCATGTGTTCTGCCCGGCCTATACCCCGGGGGAGATGGAGCAGCTGGTCCAAATCTGCGACCACATCAGCTTCAACTCTTTAGCTCAGCTGGAGGCCCACCGTGCCGTCTGGCAGGGAAGCGGCGCCAGTGTGGGGCTGCGGGTGAATCCCGAACACTCCACCCAGGAAGGTCATGCCATCTATGATCCATGTGCTCCCGGCAGCCGTCTGGGCATCCGCCGCTGCGAACTGCCGGACACCCTGCCCGAAGGGGTGGAGGGACTGCATTTTCATACCCTTTGCGAGCAGGATTCCGCTCCGTTGGTGGAGACCTTCCGAGCTTTTGAAGAAGCTTTCGGCAGCTTCCTGCCCAGCTTGAAATGGCTGAATCTTGGGGGCGGACATCATATCACCCGCCCGGGATATGACCTGAAAGCGCTGGAAGACTTGATCCTGTACATCCGGGAAAAGTACCGCGTTGAAGTTTACCTGGAACCAGGGGAAGCCATTGCCCTGAACGCAGGGTCTTTGATTACCACCGTGCTGGATGTGGTACAGGCCAGTGACATGCCGGTGCTGATTCTGGATACCTCGGCGGCCTGCCACATGCCGGATGTGCTGGAAATGCCCTACCGTCCGCCACTGTTCGGTGCAGGGGAAGCAGGGGAAAAACCCTGTATCTGTCGTCTGGCCTCGCGCACCTGCCTGGCCGGAGATGTGATCGGTGAATACAGCTTCGACAAGCTGCCGCAGGTGGGGGACCGCCTGGTGTTCGGTGATATGGCCATCTATTCCATGGTCAAAAACAACACCTTCAATGGGATGCCGCTGCCGGATATTGCCCTGCGCCATACCGACGGCAGCTGTGAGGTGGTCCACCGTTTCGGTTATGAAGACTTTAAAATGCGCCTTTCCTGAAAAGGAGGCGGAAACGAGGTTTCTCCATGTCTGAATATCGCATGCCGGCGGAATACGCCCCTCACCGCGGCACCCTCATGATCTGGCCGGTGCGCCCCGGCAGCTGGGGCAAGGACCCCACCGCAGCACAGAAAGCCTTCCTGCGGGTGTTTGAAGCCATTGCCGAAAGTGAGGACCTGTACATCCTGGCCGGGCCTGAGCATCTGGAAGAGGCACGGAGGGCGGTGGCGCATATTCCCCGCACTACCGTGCTCTGCATCGACAGTGATGATGCCTGGGCCCGGGATGTGGGCCCTACCTTCGTGCGCAATGCAGAAGGAGGATGCAAAGGCATCAGCTGGCGTTTCAACGCCTGGGGCGGTATGGTGGACGGTCTGTATGCCGACTGGGAGAAAGACGATGCGGTGGCGGCGGCTTTCTGCGAAGCGCTGAACCTGCCCTGTGAGGACGCTGCGCCGTTCGTGCTGGAAGGCGGCAGCATTCACACCGACGGAGAAGGAACCGCACTGGTGACGGAAAGTTGTCTGCTTTCCGCCGGACGCAACCCGGATATGTCCCGAGAGGAAATTGAAAAAGAGCTGTGCCTCCGTT
>CAUEKL010000307.1 GCA_959018215.1 uncultured Gemmiger sp. | reverse complement strand
CCTGGTACGAGGACAGCGGACTTCCCTTGAAAAAATTCTTCAATACCAGCGGACAGCTGTACAAATCTCTGCAGCTGAAAGAAAAACTCCCCACCATGACGGAAGAGGAACAGCTGCATCTTCTGGCCGGGGACGGTATGCTGGTCAAGCGTCCGATTCTGGTGACGGACAGCGGCAAGGTCCTGGTCGGATTCCGGGCTCCGGAATGGGAACAGGCACTGTTGTAAATCTGTACAAACCGGGAAGGTGGGGGACTCTGATGTTTTTCAAACGCCCGAAACCTGCGGTGCTGACCCCTCCGCCCGGAATGGGGCCTAAGGATATCCGCAAGCAGAGCAGTATCTGCACCGGGGAGACCATTATCGGTTTTTGGGATGCGAAAACCGGGCGACTTTTGCAGGCGGTGGTGGTCCGTTCTGCCAAGGATGAAACTGATTTTTACCACTCTTATGGCTTTGAACCCCCGTTCGGGCTGTGATTTTCTTAACTTTGTAATATATTTTGCGTTCTTTGAGAAACCGGCCCCCGAATTGCGCAATATTTGCGCGAATCCTGTAAAAGCCCCTTTGCATGCAGCAAAATTGGTGCTATAATCACTCTGTAAGAAGATGTAGCGCCGTGTGCCGCAGCAAATGCGGCAGAGCGGCGAAAGAATCGGAGGTACAGTATGGAACTTTTTGAACGCTTCGAAACACAGCTTAAGGCCAACCCCAAGACCATCGTCTTCACCGAAGGCCCCGACGCCCGCATTCTGAGCGCGGCCAGCCGTCTGCTGGCCGGCAAGGTGCTGAACGTCATCCTGCTCGGCAATCCCGAAGAGGTCAAGGCAGCCGCCGCGGCGGGTGGATTTGACATCACCGGAGCCGAGATCATCGACCCGGTTCATTATGAAGGTTTTGACGAGATGGTCACCAAGATGGTCGAGCTGCGCAAGGGCAAAATGACCGAAGAACAGTGCCGCGCTGCTATGGCGAAGGGCAACTACTTCGGCACCATGCTGGTCAAGATGGGCAAGGCCGACTGCCTGCTGGGCGGCGCTACCTACTCCACTGCCGATACCGTCCGTCCTGCTCTGCAGCTGATCAAGTGCAAGCCCGGCGTCAAGTCCGTCAGCTCCTGCTTTATTCTGGTGCGCGGCGATGAGATGCTGGCCATGGGCGACTGCGCCATCAACATTGATCCTACCGAGGATGAGATCGTGGAGATCACCGTTCAGACCGCCAACACCGCATCCATCTTTGGCATTGACCCCCGTGTGGCACTGCTGTCTTACTCCACCAAAGGCTCCGGCAAGGGCGAGACCGTGGACAAGATGCGCAATGCTACCGCCCGCGTCCAGGCCAATCACCCCGAAATGAAGGTGGACGGCGAACTGCAGTTCGATGCCGCTGTTGCTCCGGAAGTGGGCCAGCTGAAGGCCAAGGGCAGCCCGGTGGCCGGGTATGCCAACACCTTTATCTTCCCCAACATCAACGCCGGCAACATCGGTTACAAGATTGCCCAGCGCCTGGGTGGTTTTGAGGCTTACGGTCCCATCCTGCAGGGCCTGAACGCTCCCATCAATGACCTGTCCCGCGGCTGCAATGCCGAAGAGGTCTACAAGATGGCGCTCATCACCGCTGCGCTGATCTGAAAGGTTTCTCCAGACAAAGAATAAAAGGTCCTGCACAGATTGTCAGTCTGTGCAGGACCTTTTTTGTAATGCAAAACACCAAAAAACAGAGGCCGGAAAAATACATGTCCGGCCTCTGCCCGGCTTGTTGGGAAAAGCGCCTTATTTCTGATAGCGCAGATGCTCAGCATCCAGCCGCTGCGGTAGTTGCCGCATTCGGTTTCGCTCGCCCCGGGAATGGGGCCGTTGTATTCGGCCATCCAGGCAAATGCCTCGGTGGTCAGCTGCAGTGCCTCGGCGTCGGTCATTCCCTGGGTCAGCAGATAAAATCCGGTCAGGCAGCCCATGGGCCCCACATAGACCACGTGGTCGCTCCAGCGGCTGTTGCGGGCATAGGTGGCAAACAGATGCTCAATCGTATGCGCCGCAGCGGGGGAAAGATAGTCGCCCTGGTTCGGCCGCTTCATCCGCACATCCCAGGTACGGACCTCGCCGTCCTGGCGGGAAAGGTACATTCCCGGCAGCAAGGTGGTATGATCAACGCAAAAGCTGGCGATGCGTTCCATCCTGAATCACTCCATCATCATCTGGACAACGCCGTGCTGGCAATCCAGGGAAATGTTCATGCCGTCATGCAGGGTACGGGTGGCGCCCAGAGCACCGACGATAACAGCCTTGCCCAGGGTCAGGGCGACGATGGCGGCGTGGCTGTTGGTGCCGGCTTCCTCCGTGATGACACCGGCAGCCTGGCGGATATAGGGCAGCATATCGTTGTTGGTGTGCGGAACCACCAGAATCTGGCCGGGCTTGAACTTGGTGGCCACTTCGGCAGAAGTGCGGCAGACGCAGACAGTGCCCTTGGCATTCTTGCCGCCGATACCAACACCGGTCAGCAGGCTGTCGCCCACCAGGTGGACTTTGATCATGTTGGTGGTACCGGAAACGCCCACCGGAACGCCGGCGGTCACCACGGCCATGCTGCCGGGCTGCACCAGACCGGCGTCGACGGCACATTCCACAGACTTGCTGATCAGTTCGTCGGTGGAGTTGGCGTAGGGCATGACCAGCGGGGTGATGCCCCAGTGGATGTTCAGCTGACGCTGCGCCTGATCATCCAGCACACAGGCCACAATGGGGGTGGCGGGGCGGTAACGGCTCAGCAGGCGGGCGGTCTCACCAC
>CAUEKL010000306.1 GCA_959018215.1 uncultured Gemmiger sp. | reverse complement strand
GACCATGAATGTGGGGATGAAAGCGGCCACCGGTGAGTTTATCGCGATTCTGGAATCGGATGACTGCATCCGGCCGGATATGTACGAAGTTCTTTACCGCACCGCCCAAAAGCATAAGCTGGATTTTGTAAAATCCGACCACGAGGTTTTTGTGGGGGAACCTGAGGAGCGGACATTCACCTACATGCCCATCGGCCGTGACAAAAGTCAGTACGGGCGTGTGATCAATCCCTATCTGGAGCTGGATATATTCAATGCCCGGATGCAAACCTGGAGCGGTTTGTACCGCAAATCCTTCCTGGAAGAGAATCACATCCGTCACAATGAAACGCCTGGTGCTTCTTATCAGGACAACGGGTTCTGGTTTCTCACCTTCCTGTATGCAAAGCGGATCATGCTGGTCAACCGGGCCTTCTATTGCCTGCGTCGGGACAACCCCAACTCTTCGGTACACAACAAGGGCAAGGTTTTCTGCATTTTTGAGGAATACAAATATATCGAAGACCGGCTTCGCAGTGACCCGGAAAAAGAAGACCATTATATCCGTATCTTTCAAAAGAAAAAATTTGATAACTGTCAGTACCACTATAGTCGGGTGGGGCAGGAATTCAAGTGGATCTATCTGGAAAGGATGGGCGCCGAATTCCGGCAGGCCCGTGACGCAGGCGAGCTGGACCCGACTCTTTTCTACGGTTACGGCTACCAGTCGCTGTGCCAGATCATGGATGAGCCGGAACTTTACTACGCCCTGACCGCTCTGACCGACGAGGAACGCACGCCCGAGCAGCAGGTACAGGTGCTGACCTGGCGGCTGCAGCGGCAGAAGCAGGAACTGACGCGGGAAATCAACGCCCTGAAATCTTCCACCTCTTACCGGGTAGGTTTGACCGTCACCTATATCCCGCGTAAAATCCGGGGCGGTTATCGCTGCCTGCGTGAGAACGGTCTGATCTACACGGTCGTTCATCTGTTTAAGAAGATCGGCCGAAAGTTACACTTGGTACAAGGAGGGTAAAAGCTCGGTATGGCCTGTCAGGTTTCCGTCATCATCACCGCGTACAATGCGCAGGAGTATCTGGCCCAATGCCTGGATTGCATTCGCAATCAGACACTCCGGGATATTGAAATTATTTGTGTGGACGATGGTTCCACCGACCGTACACCGGAGATTCTGGACCAGTATGCTTCGTTGGATTCACGCATCACCGCTGTACACCAGAAAAACGCCGGTGCCGGCGCAGCCCGCAACCACGGGTTACAGTATGCCACCGGGGAATATCTGTCCATTCTGGACGCCGACGATTTCTATGAGCCCAATATGCTGGAGACGGCATACAGGCTGGCCACCGAAGAAAAGGCGGATATTGCCGTTTTCCGGTGCGATCTGTACCGGGAGGCAACCAACACCTTTTCCCCCTGCAGCTATTCTATCCACAACAATCTTTTGCCCCGGCAATCCCCGTTTGCGGCAAAAGATGTGGAAAAAGATGTTTTCAAACTGTTTGTGGGCTGGGCATGGGACAAGTTGTTCCGCCGCAGTTTTGTGGAGGAACATCACCTGCGCTTTCAGGAACAGCGCACCACCAACGACATGCTGTTTGTCTTCAGTGCCATGCTGCTGGCGGAGCGCATCGTAACCACCCAGCAAGTGCTGGCCCACCATCGTCAGGCCGAGGGAACTCTGTCGGTTACCCGGGAGAAAAGCTGGATGTGCTTTTACAATGCGCTTACCGCACTGCGCAGCAATATGCAGCAGTGGGGAATGTACGACCGGTTTGAACAGGATTTCGTCAACTACTGTCTGCACTTCGCCCTTTGGAACCTGAATACGCTGAAAGAACCCACCCACACCTTGCTGTATAACAAGCTGCGTGATGAATGGTTTGCCGATTTGGGGATTCAGGACCATCCCCAGGAGTATTTCTATCATCGCGGGGAATATAACCAGTACAGAGATATCCGCCGGTACACCCCGGCTCAGCTGCGCCGGGTGCAGGAAAAGCGCAAAAAGCAGCGGCAGAGCGGAAATATCTTCCAGCGTGGCATCCGCTGCCTGCAGGAAAATGGCTTCCGGTATACCCTGCGCAATATGGGACATAAAATCACCGGCAAATTTCATCACTGAAAGGCCCACCATATGTTGACACTGATTCAAAAAAACAAGTTTCTGTTTGAGGAACTGGTCTCCCGAGACTTCAAAATCAAATATAAGCGTACCGTATTGGGCATGGGCTGGAGCGTGCTCTCTCCCCTGCTCCAGTTACTGGTCATGTCCCTGGTATTTACCCAGTTCTTTGCACACAATCAGCCGCACTACACCATCTACCTGTTCTGCGGCAACCTTGTGTTCAACTACTACAAGGACTCCACTTCCACCGGTATGCGCTCCCTGATGGACAACCGGGGCATTATTTCCAAGGTCAATGTACCCAAATACATGTTCCTGCTGTCCAAAAATGTCTCCGCCCTGATCAATTTCGGGTTGACGTTGTGTGTCTTTTTCCTTTTTGTTGCCATTGACGGCATTGCGTTTTCTCCGCGTTTTCTCATGCTTTTGTACCCCATTGCCTGCCTGATTGGGTTCAATATCGGCGTAGGGCTGGTACTCTCGGCCCTGTTTGTCTTTTTCCGGGATATCAATTATCTGTACGACGTGTTCACTCTGATGCTCATGTATTGTTCCGCCATCTTCTACACGGTGGACAGCTTCCCGGACTGGGTACAGACCCTTCTTTTGTGTAACCCGGTCTACTGCTATATCAAATATTTCCGCATCATTGTCATTGACGGCGACATTC
>CAUEKL010000305.1 GCA_959018215.1 uncultured Gemmiger sp. | reverse complement strand
GATGCGGGGCAGGTGGGGGGTGCTGCGGGCCGCGGGCAGGCGGGGCACCGCAAACCGGCTCTTTACCTTGGCTTCGGGCATCTCTCTCACTTCTTCAGCGGGCACAGGCTTTCCGCGGGCATCATGGCCCAGCGGGCGGCGGACAGTTTTTCGGTCATTTTCAGCTGCTTGCAGTTGGGCAGATAGCTGATGAGCCCCTGCATCAGGAACTGTTCCTTGGAGATGGCCTTCACCAGTTTGGGGGTGGGGTTCTGCTTGACCTTGGCGCACAGGAACAGATACCGGCGCCAGCAGGCGGCGTAGGCACAGTCGATGACGGTGCGGTTGGCCCCGTTCTCCACAAAGAAGCGGTACCGGTCGGCCAGGCCGTCCACCGCGTCAAAGGCTTCGGGTTTCATGTCGGTGCGGCAGATGCTGCCACCCCGCAGGCGGTAGCAGTACAGATGGTCGGACAGGCACACCACCCGGTCGCACCGCCAGAACAGCCGGTGGGCCACGAAATCGTCCTCATGCAGACGGCCTTCGGGGTAGTGGAGCAGCTTCCACACCTCGGCGCGGTAGAGCTTGTTCCAGGCCACGGTGTAGTAGGTGCCGTTGGGGGAGTAGAAGTTGTTCAGCAGCTCCTTGCCCACAAACACGCCGGTGGCGGTGGGGTCGGTGTAGCTGGGCGGGTCCAGGCTGTCGCCGTTTTCGGCCACGTCCTCCACCGCGCATACGGCCATGTAGGCGTCGTGGGCCTCACAGGCGTCGTAGAGTTTTTTCAGGTATTCGGCGCGCAGGATGTCGTCCGAATCCACAAAGGCATAGTACCGGCCGTGGGCGGCGTCGATGCCGGTGTTCCGGGCGGCGGACAGCCCCTGGTTTTCCTGATGGATGACCCGGATGCGTCCGTCCGTTTCGGCAAAGGCATCGCACACTTCGCCGCAGCCGTCGGTGGAGCCGTCGTCCACCAGAATGACCTCAAAGGGGTGTGCAAAGGTCTTGCCCTGGTCCAGGATGCTTTGGATGCATTCTTCCAGATAGGGTTTGGTGTTGTAGATCGGTACAATGACACTGACCGCGATATGTTCCATGGTGATACCTCGTTCTCGATTCCGCAAATTTCAACAGCCTCATTCAGGCCGGGCCGGCCGCGCGGCCCCAAAGCCGGGCCAGCGTGTAGGCAAAGCCCGGGGAAAAACAAAACAGCAGCGCCCGCACCCTTTCAAACAGGGAAACATGGGGGCAGCGCAGGATGTCCGGCAAAACGGACCGCAGGTGCTTTAAGTGAAAGTCAAATCCTTCCTGCAGGTCCTTCCGGTTGCCGGCGGCGCCCGCCAGGCAGTAGAAGGTGTAGAACACCTTCCAGTACCAGGCCACGGCCCAGCGGTAGAGCTCGGTGGAGCCGGGACGCTGGGCAAAATACAAAAGCCAGTCCCAGTACATGCGCAGGTCGTCCAGCTTGCGGGGCGGAAAGGTGGCCCCGGTCATCTGGCCGCTGCGGGTGCGGTAATGGTAGAGCACATCGGGCAGACAGACCGCCCGTTCCCCCTCAAACACCAGGTGGAGCACGCTGGCGTCGTCCCCGAAGAACATGCTCTCGTCGTAGTGCACCCCCTTGTCCCGGAAGGTGCGGATGTCAAAAAGCTTGTTCCAGCTCAAGGGGCCGTAGAAGCTGCCGGTCTGGAAGGTCTCCAGCAGCAGGTCCATGGCGTCGCATACGCCGTGTTCCCGCTTGGCCACCTCCCGCCCGGGGATGGGGGCGTCGGTCTCGTCGATGGCGTCGCCGGTGCAGGCGGCAATGCGCACCCCGGATTCCTGGATGGCATTGTACAGCCGCTCATACATGTCCGGCTCGATGAGGTCGTCCGAGTCCACAAAGCCGATGTAGGCGCCCCGGGCATTGTCCAGCCCCACGTTGGCCGCCGAGGCGGGGCCGCCGTTGGGTTTGTGAAACACCCGGATGCGGGGGTCGGTCTTGGCCAGTTCGTCACACAGTTCGCCGCAGCCGTTGGGGCTGCCGTCCTCCACCAGCAGCAGTTCAAAGTCGGTGAAGGTCTGGGCCAGGATGCTCTGCACCGTGCGGGGCAGATATTCCTTGGCGTCATACACGGTGGTGACGATGCTGATCGTCGGCAGGGGCATACAGGGACTCCTCTCGTCCTAAATTTTAACAGTTTTTGCCCCCGTTTGCAACGTATGGGGCAGGGCACACCCCCATTTTCAGGGGGTGCGGTACAAAATCCGGTTCTTCACGGCGGTATATCCGGCCAGCAGCCCCGGCAGATGCAGGGCCACCCCCGCCCGGTAGGGCAGGGCCAGCAGGGGGTGGGGATCGGCGGCCAGGGCCTTTTGCAGGGCGGTGCGGGCGTCGGCGTCGGCCAGAATGCGGGCAAACAGGGCCCGGCGCTGTGGGTAGGGCAGCGCCCCGTCCCGCCCGGTGAGCAGCCCGTACTGATTCAGCGCCGCCCGCACCCGGCTTTTGCGGCAGAAGTCCGCCACGGTCTCCTCGGGCAGGCCCTCGGCCCGCAGCAGCCGCTCCAGTACAGGGCGGGTGCGCTGTTCCGCGTCCAGCAGGTCCCCCCGCAGCCGGCGGGACAGACTGCCTTCCTCCAGGTCATTTTGTTTATAGTATACACCCGGCAGGGCATAAATGGCAGGCCGAATTTGTGAAAAAAGGGAAAATTCCAGGTTGAACAGCACGTCCTCGTTCACCGCCAGCCCCTCGTCGAACCGCAAAGGGCCCAGGGCTGCGGCGGAAAACACCTTGGCATAGGGGGCGGCCAGCTCCGGAAGGGCGCTCTCCGCCGCACTTTCGC
>CAUEKL010000304.1 GCA_959018215.1 uncultured Gemmiger sp. | reverse complement strand
TGGAGCGCAGCGCCGAGCGCGCCGCCCTGCGGCAGGCAGTGGAGCGCCTGTCGGGGAGGGAACGAACCATCATGGAAATGCGGTTCGGGCTCAACGGTCAACCCGAGCACACCCAGAAAGAGGTGGCGGACAGCATCGGGATATCCCAAAGCTATATATCCCGCCTGGAAAAACGGATCATCAAGCGTCTGCGCAAGGAGATTGAAACGGTGGTCTGAAACAGGGCTTTTTACAGCTGGGTCGCAGCAGTCTGGCGCACGAAGTCGGTGGCCACGCCGCCCAACAGGTTCATCTCCGGCGTTTCGGCAAACAGGGCAAAGTCAAAACCGTCTCTGTTCCACTGCAACATGCCGTCACGGCCCGGGGACTGGCTCTGGGTTACCGTGATGCCATCAATCTGGTACGAATATACGCTTTCGTATTCCTGATCGGAAAACCCGTCCGGAATGTCCATGGTTCCGGTGGGGGCAGCCCGCAGCCGGGCAAAATTGTCGGGGGTGATCACATATTCAATCTCGGCGGTACCATGGTTGATGAGCCAGGTACGGCGGGGAACCAGAATCTCGCTGTCCGGATGGGAGGTGATGGCAAATCCGGCAGTACGCGGGAACGTTGGAGCAGTATATTCCTGCTGCACATTTCCGGTATCCGCTTCATCGGTGGCGGGGTGCAGGGCCACAAAAAGAGCCGCAGCCGTGATCACAAACAGGGCGGATGCCAGTAAAAACAGATAAAACCATATGAATTCGGGCATAAAAACCGACCTCCTTTGGGCCAGTCTATGCCACAGTGTTTGACCGTGTGCAGATTTTACCAGTAAGGCTTTTGTCTGCCGTTCATTCAGAACGCCCATAATCTGTATGCAAACCAGAACAGGGAGGATGGGCTGAACATGTACGCAGGAAAAGTAGAAATCTGCGGAGTCAATACTTCGCAGCTTCCGGTTTTGAATGAACGGCAGAAAACGGAACTGTTGCTGGCGGCCCGCAGCGGCAATGCGGCGGCGCGCCAGCAGATGATCCAGGGAAATCTGCGTCTGGTCCTCAGCGTGGTGCAGAAATTCTCCGGCCGGGGCGAAAATCTGGATGATCTGTTTCAGGTAGGATGCATCGGCCTGATCAAGGCTATCGACAACTTTGATCCCACCCTGAAAGTGCGGTTTTCCACCTACGGCGTGCCTATGATCGTGGGGGAAATTCGCCGCTTTCTGCGGGATAATACCCCCGTGCGGGTCAGCCGCTCCATCCGGGATCTGGCCTACCATTCCATGCAGGCCCGGGAAGAACTGCAGAAGCAGACCGGGCGGGAACCGAGGGTCTCTGAAATTGCCCAGAAGGTGGGAGCAGCACCGGAAAGCGTCGCCATGGCATTGGAATCAGTGGTGGAACCGGCCAGTCTTTCGGAACCGGCGTACAGTGATGGGGAGGACTCCGTCTCCCTGATGGACCGGGTTCCGGAAGCAGGCGGGGAGGAAAGCTGGATCAGCGGGATCATGTTCAAGGATACGGTGCGCGCTCTGTCCGACAGGGAACGACGCATTATCTCCCTGCGGTATATGGCGGGCAAGACCCAGGTCCAGGTAGCTAGGGAGATCGGCATCAGCCAGGCCCAGGTAAGCCGGTTGGAGAAAAACGCTCTGTGCCGTATCCGGGAACAGATTTCCAGCTGCTGAAGGATACCTTGACCGGAGAAACCACGAATCCATACAAAAAGAACCCGTCCGGTTTTCCATGGCGACCGGGCGGGTTCTTTTGGGCAAATATATAAGGCAAAGAGCGAAACTTCATACGCCGGGGTCGGCGTCGGGGGCCTGACCGTCATGGGCCTTCCATTGGCATTCCATAAGTTCCATATGGGTGAACCGCGCACAGAAGGAGGAATCCTCCGGGCTGCAGGCGTAAATCCCGAAACGAATCTCGCCGGCTCCTTCCAGAAGATGGCAGATGCGCATCTGGTGAAAGACCGTACCGTCTTCGGAACATTCCACACAGAAGTCGTCGTCCCGGCGGCTCAGACGGTACCACATGGATTTCACCGTGGCCGGAATCTCGGTGGTGGCCCAGTCGGAATAGCCGTGATTGGTGACCACGCTGCCCAGATGCTGAAAGCGCTCGTTCTCGTACTCCACAGAGGCTTTCAGCCAGTTTTCACTGTCCAGATACAGCACCACGCCGCATTGATCGAAGCGGTGCTTGCTTTGGGTAAAATCCGTCTTGACCACAAAGGAGAAGAACTTTTCGGTAGTGCTCATCTGCAAAACGGGAGCGTTGTCATTGCGGAAGTGATAGTAGGTGCGCTGCCAGAGGTCGGTATGGGGCCTGGTGGTAATGGTGATCTCCTCCTGCGAAATCAGGCAGGAGAGCGGTTCTCTTGTCCATTGCAAATTGTACACATCAAATTTCATGGCGGTATCCTCCCTCATTGGATTTTGCCCCTTGGCGCATTTCCCGGTTTGGGACGCGGCAAGGGCGTGTTACTCCTGTTGCTGTGCGGCAGCTTCCGCCGCTTCCTGTTCCCGCTTCATGTTCCGGATCATGGTTCGGATGTTGCGGGAGTCGGGCAGTTCTATTTTACAAAGGCGGAGGGCACGCTCAAAGGATTTGTGGTTTTTATACAGAATGCCGGTGATCCCCAGGTTGTAGGCGGCCTGGGCGTTCTGCTTGTTGTCGTCAATGAAGATGGACTCGTCGTAAGCCAGGTGATATTTCTGCATTAAAAGGGTATAGATCTTCGGGTCCGGCTTGCACAGATGTACATCGCAGGAGGCAATGCCACCGTCAAACAGGGGGAAGAAATCCCGGCGGCTGATCTGCTCAAAGGTATCGGATGCAATGTTGG
>CAUEKL010000303.1 GCA_959018215.1 uncultured Gemmiger sp. | reverse complement strand
GTGGAGGCCGGTTCCGGCTGTGACGGGGCGGCGGTCTCGGCGGTGGCGGTCCGCCCGGTGCCTGCGGTGGCCGCCGGAGGACCGGGCAGCACCAGGCAGAGAAAAGGGGCCGCACCGGCCAGCACAGCCAGCACCGCCGCACACAGGAAAGTCTGTTTCACAAGGGCACCTCCCGGCAGGGACAACTTGCATTTTGCGGCGCGGCGGGCTACAATATAGGGCATACAGCCGCGGCGCCGGGCTTGTCCCGCCCGCATGTTCCAGTATATTCAACGGCCGGGCCGGATATGCCCCGCCGGGAAAGGCCTTTCCATGACCGAAGCCAATACCGCCTCCCATCGTCTGCCTTTTTTCCTGATGCTGGGGTTTTCTTTGCTCACCCTGGTCCTGCGTGTTCTGGACCTTTTATGGTACACCGACCCTGCCACCGGGTTCGTGACCAACGGATTTTTCTTTGTGCGCATCGCGGTGCCTGCCCTGGGGGTGGCCCTGAGCTATGCCGCCGCCAGCCGGGTCCACCGCCGTCCCCGGGCCCTGCTGGGTCCCTGCCCCGGCATGGGGGCGGGGCTGCTGGCCCTCACCGTGGCCATGGCGGCTTCTGCCCTGCTGCGCCTGCCCGACCTGGCCGCCGGACCGGACCCGCTGGACCTGATCGCCGGGGTGACCGCCCTGCTCACCGCCCTGTGGGCCATGCTGTGGGGGGTGCGGGCCTTCGGCCCCCTGGCCGACCCCACCCGGCCGCTGCCCGGCACCCTGACCTCCCTGCCCGGGACCTTCTTCTTCCTGTGGACCATGATCGACCGCTTTGCCATCGCCCCCGCCTCGGTGATGCGGCTGGGCAGCACCCTGCGGGTGCTCAGCGGCGCCGCCGCCCTGCTCTTCCTGGCCATGCTGCTGCGGGTGTTCCTGACCCCGGGGCTGCCGGTGGGCCGGTCCATGTTTGCGGCAGGGATGATCGCCTTTATGCTCTGCACCTGCCACGAACTGCCCCAGGCGGTGTTTGAGTTCTGCAACGGCATCTCCTCCCCCGCCGGGCTGGCCGTGGGCATTGCCATGGGGCTGTGGGGCCTGACCGGACTGGTCTGCGCCTGGTATGCCAGCGGCGAGGGCCTGCCCATGCCGCCGGACCGCACCTTTGCCCCCAAAGCCAAAAAACAATAAAGGGGAAATGGGTTACCATAAAAAACCGTCCCGCCCTGCGCACGATGCAGCAGAGCGGGACGGTTTTTTTGTTGTTATTCCCGGGGCAGAGGGACCTCCCACAACTGCCGGTCCGGGTCGGTTTCCCGGCCGAAGCGGGTGGGGTCACGATGGTATTCCCGGTCCCGGTCGGGGCTGTACCCGAAGACGGCATCCGGCAAAACGGCGCGCAGCCGTTCCACCACCTGCAAAGCCTGTGCTTCGGTGGCGACCCGAACCTCGTGCCGGTGCCGGTCGGTGGACTCGCTGCGGCTGAACAGGGACACCTCCCAGCCGGAGCCCCCGCGGATGATTCGGCAGATGTACACCCAGGCTGCGTCCGGGGTCCGGAGGGCCCAGCTGTCCGCCCCGTCCTCATACACCAGCCAGTCCCGGCCCGTCCGCAGACGGTACAGGGGCCATTCCCTTTCCCAGGTGTGTTCCACCTGGGCCAGGGCCTCCTCCGGGCAGGGACAGGCGTCGCAGTACCGGTCGATCTGCAGAAAAAGGGCGGCCCGCAGAGCGCGGGTACACTGCCCCACCGCCAGAGCCAGAAAGGCGATGGCCCCCAGGCCCAGCAAAAGGAGCTCCATACCGTTCAGCCCGTTCACCTCCCCGTGCACCAGCACCAGGGGCAGAAAGTTGTCCAGTTCCTCCGGGGTCAGGCCATAGGATTCCTGAAGGAAACTGGCATACAGTGTGCTCGTTTCCTCATCCATGGGGCGGATGGTCCCCCGCACCGTCAGGCTGGAGCCGTCCCACAGATAAGAATCCGGGTCGCTGCGCCAGCGCCGGGTCTCCTCCAGCACCTGATCTCCCTCCGGGATGAGGGAAGCGGGCACCTGCACCCCGATGAAGGTCCTGCCGTCCGAAAGGGGCACCAGGTATTCCCGGGAGGTGACGTTTTCCCCGCCTTTTCGACCGGCGGACACCGTATCGGCGTACCAGTCCCAGATGGTGTCGATATGGGCGGCGGCATAGCTTCCGTTCAGTTCCTCCGGCGCCATGGCGTACAGGTCCCGGGGTCCCAGGGCCAGCTGCCACAGGGCCGGCGACACTGCCGCCACCAGCGCCAGCCCCGGCAGCAGAGTCAGCAGAATCCCGGGAAGCCGGTGCAGAAATATCCGGCGGCGCAGGCGTTCAAGCCGTTTCATGAAAGGTTGTTCCTCCTCTGTGCGTGTTCCGGTGCCAGTATAGCACATACTTGCCGGCCGGCCGGGAAATCACACATAAATTTCATTGCGGCGGGGCGGCAGGCGCTTGACCCCGGCGTGGGGAGCGGCGGCTTCCCGCCAGGCGGCGGGGCTGGTGCCGGTCTCCCGCCGGAAGACCCGGCACAGGTAGTTGGCCCCGGAAAATCCGCACAGGCTGGCGATCATCTCCAGGTTGTACTCCCGGTCCAGCAGCAGGAGCTTGGCGGCCTCGATGCGAGTGTGGGTCAGATATTTCCCGGGGGAAATGCCCATCTCCGCCGAGAACACCCGCACCAGATGGCATTTGCTCACCCCCAGGGCTTCGGCCAGGTCCTCCACCCCGTACAGGGCCATATAATTGTTGCGGATGCTCTCCACCGCTTCCGCTACCAGGGGGGACAGGCGGCGGGGCGGCTCGTCGGCATCGGCCAGGGCGCACAGCAGGGCGTAAGGGGCGGCCCCCACGGCCGGGTCCGGCGC
>CAUEKL010000302.1 GCA_959018215.1 uncultured Gemmiger sp. | reverse complement strand
TCCGGGTGGACCAGGCCAGGTTTTTCTGGGTGGAAAGCACCAGCAGATTCTGCAGCAGTTTGGGGTACCAGGATTTCCCGTAGTTGCCGGGGGTCAGCAGCACCCCCAGGTCCACAAACAGCACCTTGCTGTCCCGGGCGGCGGTCACATCCACCATCAGCGGCTCGCTGCAGAAGGCGTAGGTCTCCGCAAAGGATTGCCCCACCCCGATGCTGTGCAGGATCAGCCGGGTGCCCCACACGTCAATGTTTTCAATGTGGATCTCCCCGTCCAGCAGGATGCCGAACTCCCGGGTCCTGTCCCCAGTGTGAAAGAGCACCTGTCCCTTCTGATACTCTGCCCGGCGCACACAGCCGCCGGACACCAAGTCCTGGTATTCCGCCTCTTCAATGGTGCGAAAAATCGGGGGCCGTTGTTGGCTCACCGCAAATCCCTCCTTTTTTTGTGGTTATAACCACATACTTTTTCTGTCATTATAGTATACTGGGACCCGTAAGGCAAGGATACCCCGTCGGGAAAACCTTGCTTCCGGTTCCGGGTGCATAAAACGGAACAAATCGAAAACCCTAAGACAAGCGGCAATATCGGGAGGACCCATCCATGAAGATGAAAAATATCAGCCAGGCCCAGGTCCTGGTGCTCAAAGACCAGATCGCCTACCAGGAAGGCCAGGTGGTCAGCAAGACCCTGGCCCAGAACGAAGCCCTGAGCATCACCCTGTTTTCCTTCGCCAAAGGGGAGGAAATCAGCACCCATGCCTCCGGCGGGGACGCCTTCGTCACCTGCCTGGACGGGGTAGGCAAGATCACCATCGACGGGCAGGACTATCTGCTCAAAGAAGGCGAGTCCATCGTCATGCCCGCCGGTCACCCCCACGCCGTCTACGGCCAGGAAGCCTTCAAGATGCTGCTGGTCGTGGTATTCTGAACATCTGTTGTACAAAGGAGAACCGACAATGAAAGCATTTGTGGACCAGGAAACCTGCATCGGCTGCGGCCTGTGCTGCGCTACCTGTGACGCCGTCTTCCGGCTGAACGAGGAAGGCAAATCCGAAGCTTACGGCACCGTCACCGAGGCAAACCAGGCCGATGTGCAGACCGCCATCGACAACTGCCCGGTCTCGGCCATCAGCTGGCAGTAACCCCCAAAAAATAGAAACCCTGTAAGGAGAACCCAACCCCTATGGAAACCAAGATGTTTTGTTATCAGTGTCAGGAAACCGCCGGCTGCAAGGGCTGCACCATGGTGGGCGTCTGCGGCAAACAGCCCGACGTGGCCGCCATGCAGGACCTGCTGGTGTATGTGAGCAAGGGCATTTCCGCCGTGACCACCGCCCTGCGGAACAGCGGGGAGGAAATCCCCACCGAGATCAACCATCTCATCACCCTGAACCTGTTCACCACCATCACCAACGCCAATTTTGACAAGCAGGCCATCATGACCCGCATCCGTGCCACCCTGGACGCCAAGCAGGAACTGCTGGCCCGGGTGCAGGAACCCGCCGCCCTGCCCGAAGCCGCCCGCTGGAACGGGGAAGGGGACTGGGAGGAAAAGGCAAAGCAGGTGGGCGTTCTTTCCACCGCCAATGAGGACATCCGCTCTCTGCGGGAACTCATCACCTACGGCCTCAAGGGCCTTTCCGCCTACTCCAAGCACGCCAACGCCCTGCTGCAGGACGACGGCGAGGTGGACGCCTTCCTGCAGCGTGCCCTGGCTGCCACCCTGGACGACTCCCTCACCGCCGACGAGCTGGTGGCCCTGACCCTGGAAACCGGCAAGTACGGCGTGCAGGGCATGGCCCTGCTGGACAAGGCCAACACCACCGCCTACGGCAACCCGGAGATCACCCGGGTGAATATCGGGGTAGGCAAGAACCCCGGCATCCTGGTCTCCGGCCACGACCTGCGGGACCTGGAGATGCTGCTGGAGCAGACCCAGGGCACCGGGGTGGACGTGTACACCCACTCCGAGATGCTGCCTGCCCACTACTACCCGGCCTTCAAGAAGTACCCCCATTTTGCGGGCAACTACGGCAATGCCTGGTGGAAGCAGAAGGAAGAGTTTGAGTCCTTCAACGGCCCCATCCTCATGACCACCAACTGCATCGTGCCGCCCAAGGACAGCTACAAGGATCGGCTGTACACCACCGGCGCCGCGGGCTATCCCGGCTGCAAGCACATCCCCGGCGGCATCGGGGAGGCCAAGGACTTCTCCGCCCTCATTGCCCAGGCCAAGACCTGCCCGCCGCCCCGTGAGATCGAGACCGGGGAGATCGTGGGCGGCTTCGCCCACGCCCAGGTGCTGGCCCTGGCGGACAAGATCGTGGAAGCGGTCAAGTCCGGCGCCATCAAGAAGTTCGTGGTCATGGCCGGCTGCGACGGCCGCGCCAAGAGCCGGGAATACTACACCGAATTCGCCAAGGCCCTGCCCCGGGATACCGTCATCCTCACCGCCGGCTGCGCCAAGTACAAGTACAACAAGCTCGATTTGGGCGACATCGGCGGCATCCCCCGTGTGCTGGACGCCGGTCAGTGCAACGACTCCTACTCCCTGGCGGTCATCGCCCTCAAGCTGAAGGAGGTCTTTGGCCTGGAGGACATCAACGACCTGCCCATCATCTACAACATCGCCTGGTATGAGCAGAAGGCGGTCATCGTGCTGCTGGCCCTGCTCTACCTGGGGGTGAAGAACATCCATCTGGGCCCCACCCTGCCCGCCTTCCTCAGCCCCAATGTGGCCAAGGTCCTGGTGGACAACTTCGGCATTGCAGGCATCGGCACCGTGGAGGAGGATATGCGCCTCTTCTTTGGCGAAAACGCCTGAGTTTCCAAAACAATTGCATCATCGCGCAAAAG
>CAUEKL010000301.1 GCA_959018215.1 uncultured Gemmiger sp. | reverse complement strand
ACGGGAGATGGAATTCAAGGTCTACGGTCACGCCGGCCGCCCGATCCTGATTTTCCCTGCCAGTGCGGACGGTTTTATGACTGGGAAGACCGGGACATGTGCAATATCGCGGCTCCCTGGATTGATGCGGGCAAGTTGCAGATCATCTGTGCCGACAGCATCGACGGGGAAAGCTGGGATAACCCGGGGCCGTGCCGTCCCCGCATTGAGCAGCAGGAGCGCTGGTACCATTACATCTGTGATGAACTGGTACCCCGCATTCTGGAAATCAACCGTGAGAACGGCCCCGACCATACCGGCCGCATTCTGACCGGCGGCGCCAGTATGGGAGCGGCCCATGCGGTCAACTTCTATCTGCGCCGTCCGGACCTGTTCAACGGCACCATCGCCCTCAGCGGCATCTATTCGTCCCGGATGTTCTTCGGGGACTATATGGATGATCTGGTGTATGCCAACAGCCCTTGCGATTATATGCGCAACTTCCCGGCACAGCATCCCTATTATGAGCTCTTTGCCAAGGCGGACAAGTTCATCATGTGCTGCGGCCAGGGCGCCTGGGAGGATGAGCTTCTGGCCTCTACCCGGGAGCTGCGGGACATTCTGGAAAGCAAGGGAATCCATCCCATCGTGGATATCTGGGGTACGGACGTTTCCCATGACTGGCCTTGGTGGCAGAAGCAGTGGCCCTACTTCCTGGACATGACCCTGGGACGTCCTTGAACATAGAAAACCGGCGCGCGGTCAGCATCCGTGCGCCGGTTTTACTATTGTCTGTCATTCAAAGGGCAGCACGCCGGTACAGTTCCGCCAGCCCCTTGAAAAGCAGGTCACCATCATACAGAACTTTGCGGCGGCAGCAGGGGATGATTCCCCGGGCAAGACCGCCGGTGGCCACCACCGTCAACGGCCGTTCCAGTTCCGATTCCACCCGGTCGGCAAGGCCTTCCACCATGGCAGCGGTGCCGAACACCGCGCCGCTGTTCAGACATTCCACTGTGTTGCGCCCGATGAGATGATCGGTGGATTCGGGAGCAATGGGCGGCAGCTGGGCGGTACCGGCGCTGATGGCACGCAGGCTGGTCTGTACGCCGGGCACGATAAACCCGCCGAGAAAATGGGCGTTTTCGTCAATGACATTGTAGGTGGTGGCTGTTCCCAGGTCCACCGTCATGCAGGGCAGGGGATACAACGCTGCTGCGGCCGCCGCGTCGGCAATACGGTCCTGGCCCACCCGCTCGGGACTGTCCACATCAAATATCAGCCCGGTATCCAGGGTGTAGCTCACCCGCAGGGGTTCATAGCCCGTCAGCCGCCGGACCGCCTGGGCCAGCGCTTCACTGAGGGCCGGCACCACGCTGCACAGGATGGCCCCCGTACAGGCCGACGCTTCAAACCCTACCCGGCGCAGAAGAAACCGGAGCTCGGCGGTGTATTCATCCGGCGTGCAGCGGGGCCTGGTGACCATACGGAAAGTAAACAACAGGTTCTGCCCCTCCAAGCCTCCGATACAGACGTTGGTATTGCCGATATCTACTGCCAAAATCATGTGCGTGCTCCGTTTCTGTGTGATATAATCTGATTATACCAGCCTTTACAATGAAGTCAAACCAACCTATAATAAATTCCGGAAAACCAATCCATGAATCCGCACAAAAGCAAATCAAACGGGAGGACCGTATTATGGAAAAAGACCTGCAGGGCAAAACGATTGTTCTGGGCATCACCGGCGGCATTGCCGCGTACAAGATGCCCAATGTGGCCCACGCGCTGGCCAAGCGGGGCGCTGCGGTGCACGTGCTGATGACCAAGCATGCCACCGAGTTCATTGCCCCTCTGGTTTTCGAAACGCTGACCAACCGCCGCTGCATCGTGGACACCTTTGACCGCAATTTCCAGTATGACGTGGCACACGTTTCGCTGGCCAATGCGGCGGACCTGATGCTGATTGCCCCGGCCACGGCCAATGTGATTGCCAAACTGGCCCACGGGCTGGCGGACGACATGCTGACCACCGTGACATTGGCCGCCACCTGCCCCAAGCTGGTGGCTCCCGCCATGAACACCCATATGCTGGAAAATCCTATTACCCAGGACAATATTGCCACCCTGCAGCACTATGGGTTTACGGTTATTCCTTCCGGTTCCGGCATGCTGGCCTGCGGGGATGTGGGCAGCGGTCGCCTGCCGGAAGAGCAGGTGCTGATCGACTACATCGACCGGGAACTGGCCTGCCGGAAGGATCTGGCCGGGAAAAAGGTGGTGGTGACGGCCGGTGCCACCAGTGAACCCATGGACCCGGTGCGCTACATTACCAACCACTCCACCGGAAAGATGGGCTATGCCGTTGCCCGGGCCTGTATGCTGCGCGGGGCCGACGTGACCCTGCTGAGCGCCCAGACCTCCCTGCGGCCGGTACCGTTTGTAAAAACGGTGCCTTTTACCACCGCCCAGGATCTGTTCGAAGGAGTCAAAAAGTATTCTGCGGATGCGGACGCTCTTGTGATGGCCGCCGCAGTGGCGGATTACCGTCCGGCGGAGGTAGCCGACGAGAAGATCAAGAAATCCGACGGAGAGCTGACCCTGAAACTGGAGCGCACCCAGGATATCCTCGGCTGGGTCGGAGCGCACAAGCCGGAAGGGCTGTTTGTATGCGGATTTTCCATGGAGACCGAGCATCTTCTCGAAAATTCTTCTGTCAAGCTGCACAAGAAGAACATGGACATGATCGTGGCCAACAATCTGAAAACGCCCGGCGCCGGGTTTGGGGTGGACACCAATGTGGTGACCCTGATCACCCGGGACGGTGCCGAACCTCTGCCGTTGCTGAGCAAGGACCAGGTGGCCATGCGGATTGC
>CAUEKL010000300.1 GCA_959018215.1 uncultured Gemmiger sp. | reverse complement strand
AACGCCCGAAAGCGCTTTGTCTGGTCCCTTGCTGCCCGGGACCATTCGCGTGTCTGCCGCGCATCCGCTGCCGGAGGCGCAATCCGAGGCGCCCAAGGCTTTTGTTTCCTGGCAGCGTGATACAATTTTGGATCTGGGCGAGGCTGAGTGCTTCATTCTGGACGAAAACGGAGACATGAAAGAGACTTCCCCGGAAACCATTGCACCGCAGGATATTCTGAACGTAGCCGTTGGGGAGGGCAACACCCCTGTGACCGTGTTTGTCCTGTCCGGTGTTTCCAAAAGTGATGCCGATACAACGACCCTGCAGGGGACGGCGGCGGCGCTTATAGAAGAGAATACCCACAAAACCGGCGGAGAATATGAATCTGCTGCCACCGACGAGAACGCGCTGCGGATTACCTCCGCAGATGTTTCTCTCCGGAATGTGCGTGTCAACAAATCCGAGGGTGACGGCTCCGACGTAGCGGCGGGGGACCGCTACGGGATGAATGCGGCTCTGCTGGCCACCGGCGGTGCCCGGTTGACCTTCACCAAAGGGGTTGTGGATTCCGCGGCGGTCGGGGGAAGCGGCATTTTCGGACACGGCTCCGGTACAACGGTTCAACTTCGTGACGGTACGGTGACCACCACAGGGAATTACGCCGAGGGCATCCAGGTCACCGGCGGTGCCGATATGCAGGCCCGGAATATGACCGTCATCACGGCCGGAGATACGTCCGCAGTTCTGCGGGCGGAAAATGCAAGCCTGGAAGCAAACGGCGGCACATACACATCAGGGGGGTACCACTCTCCCGCTCTTTTTGCGGCCGGGACTGTCCGCTTGCGCAATGCGCAGCTGACAGCCAATAATTCTGAAGCAATCGTGCTCAAAGGACCCTATACAGTTTCGTTGGAAAATTGCAACCTGAGCGGGAACATGGCAGCCGACCTTGCTCAAGAGACCACACATACCGTGCTGATCTGTGGTGGTTCTGGGCAGGGAACCTCGTCCTTTGCCATGACAGGGGGCAGCCTGACCTCCCAGAACGGAGCCGTATTCTGTGCCACGGATACGGACTGTGAAATCACTCTGGAAAGGGTAGACATCACCAATACCGGCGGCAATACCCTTCTGCGTGCGGAGGGGACGAGTGACAGCGCGGGTGCGGTGGTCAGTCTGACCGCCTGCGGGCAGACCCTGGAAGGCAATCTGGTGGTGGACAGCTATTCTACTTTACATCTGAATCTGCATGATTCCAGCCTTCTTTGCGGTGCAGTCCTGCCTGCTGCCAACGGCGAACCTGCCGGCAGCACGTCCGTTCATATTGACCGGGGCTGTACCTGGTCTTTGACTGCGGACAGCACGGTGGATACCCTGGAAAATGAGGGGACGGTTCAGTATAATGGCTATTCCATCACATTGAGTGACGGTACGGTACTGACGGCCTGACAGAGAAAAGAGGCTTTCCGGTCATGGGCATGGGAAGTCTCTTTTTTGTTGGCAGGATCTATGCTATAATGCGGAAAATGAACGCTCTGAAAAGGAGGAACTTCCATTGCCTCTATCGTACATTGCACCTATCCTGATCGCCTGGATCGTATTGGCTAATCTGATGGGATTGATTCTCATGGGGGCTGACAAGAGCCGTGCCCGCCACGGCGCCTGGCGCATCCCGGAAAAGACCTTTTTTGTGCTGGCCGTGCTGGGGGGCAGTATCGGATGCTGGGGCGGCATGTATCTTTTTCATCACAAAACAAAACACTGGTATTTCGTTGTCGGCATGCCTTTGATCCTGGCAGTCCAGGTTTTGTGTGTCTGGTGGCTGAAAACCCACATCTTGTAAAGTCTGTGCAAAATAAACGCACATTTGTTGCCTTGCCTATACCGGTGTGCTATACTGAATGAAATTGCACACATGTATAAAAATGAGGTGACCTTTTCATGGAATGCCTGAACGTACAGCTGGCTCCCAACAATGCCCGTTTGACCTGCTACCTGCAGGATCAGAGTGCGGCCATGCCCAACGCCGACATCCGTCCCGCCGCCCTGATCCTGCCGGGTGGGGGATACCAATATTGCTCCGACCGGGAAGCCGAGCCGGTGGCACTTGCCTATATGGCTGAGGGCTTCAACGCCTTTGTACTGCGCTATACCACCGGCATGAACTGCCCGCTGGACAAGTCCCTGCGGGATGCCCGGGCCGCTCTTGCCTATCTGCGGCAGAATGCGGCTTCCTTGCGGATTGACCCGCATAAGATTGCGGCGATAGGCTTTTCCGCCGGCGGCCACCTGGCTGCGGCGCTGGGCACCCAGAGTGAAGAGAAACCCGATGCCATGGTCCTGGGGTATGCCGTCACGTTGGGGGCCACCTGGGCCCCTATGGGCAGACCTTCCGAGCCGGATCTGGGGGACCTGGTCACCGACGCCACGCCGCCTGCCTTTATTTTTGCGACCCAGGGCGACACCCTGGTGCCGGTCAAGAACAGCCTTGTATTTGCCAACGCCCTGGCGGACCATGACATTCCCTTCGCGCTGCATGTTTTTCCCACCGGCGAACACGGTCTGTCCCTGGCACGTCCCTGCACCTGCGGCGGGGACCAGACACGGGTCAATGAGGAAGCGGCAGCGTGGCTGCCCATGAGCGTTGCATTTTTGCAGGATATCTGGGGTGCCCTTGGGGTGATTTCGCCCCGTGGAGAGCTGCGGTCCCAGATGGGCGGCGGCAAGGTGGGACTGGACGTGCCGTTCAAGCGCCTTTTGAAGCATCCCGGCGCCGCCGAAGTGCTGCAGCGCCGCCTGCCGGAGGTGGTCGGCATCCTGCAGCAGAATCCGCTTCTGAAAGGGGCCTCCCTGCGCCAGCTGGCCGGGTTTATGCC
>CAUEKL010000299.1 GCA_959018215.1 uncultured Gemmiger sp. | reverse complement strand
ATGGTTGGCGGCCAGGCACTGATGCATGGGAGTGATGATGGGGGTACCGCCGCCCACGCTGGCCTCAAACAGGAAGGCCGCGTTGTGCTGCCGGGCCAGAGCCAGCAGTTCGGCGCCGTAGGTGGCCACCATCTCCTTGTTGGAGGTGCAGACGCTGCGGCCGCTTTCCAGACAGCGGCGCACATACGGGTAGGCAAACTTGGTGCCGCCGATGGTCTCCACCACCACCCGGACTTCCGGGTCGGCCAGGATGACATCCAGGTCCTTGACAAACAGAGCCGCATCCGGGGACCCGGAGAAATCACGGACATCCAGGATGTATTTGACCTCCACGGGTTCGCCCACACGCCGGGCAATGGACGCCGCGTTGCGGCGGCAGACTTCCAGCACGCCGCTGCCCACGGTGCCGAACCCCATGATCGCGATTTTTGCCATAACTACACTCCCTCTCACATTCTATGCCGCAGCACCGCTCAGGTGCCCCGGTGGACCTCCACCACAAAGGGCTGGCGTGCCAGCTTGAGCAGCATATCTTCCACCGACATCTGCATGGTGGCGGTGCGCACGGTCACCTCCACCTGCGCGGTGCCGTTTTCCGGCCGGGACTGGGTGATGGTGACAATGGACGCCCCCGCCGCCGAAATACCGGACAGCAGCCCCTGCAAAGCACCGGTTTTATCCAGCAGGGTGGCAATGACGGTCAGGGTCTCACGCCCGGACTCGGCATCAAAGACATAATCCTTGTATTTATAAAAAGCGCTGCGGGAAATGCCCGCCCGGCGCGCTGCCGACGAAATATTGGTGACAGCGCCGGAAGCCAGCAGCTCCTTGGCTTGCAGGACTTTCAGAAACACGTCCGGCAGGACTTCGGCGTCCACCAGAAGAAAACGTCGTTCCGCCATGGGTGTACCCCCTTCAAAAACAGTTGTATTTGCGACATGGATAATCATATCACATGCCGCACCGGGATGCAAGGGGCCGGTCCTTTCCGGGGCGGAAATTGGGCATGCTGCACAGCCAAGGCTTTTCTTTGTGGATTGTTTTCGTCAGGCATACACAGTTTGTGTGTCCACCGTGTACATATAAAGTCCGGCAAAACCCCGGACAAGCCGGGAGGGCTTATCCGGGGTCAGAAAAATGCCGGGATGAGGCAATCAGGCGGCAGGATCGGTGGCTGCCTGGTTGGCCAGTGCGTCCGCCGTGATCTGGCCGAGAGCCGCGTCGTCATTCAGCAGGGACGCCGTGCTGGAATCAGGCAGGTTATCATCGGTGTAATAGCCGGTGCGGCCGCCGCTGGACACGATGGCGCCGGTAGAGGTGTTGAACTGGTATTCGTGCACGTTCTCATTGGTGTAGAACTTCGCAGCAGGCTTGTCAGCCTGAATCTGTTCCATCAACGTCTTGAAAGCGCGCTGGGTCGGCTTACCGCTGTTACCACGGCTGCCGTCTACACCGTACATGCTGGAGGGCTTGTCATAGCCCCACCAGATTGCCACCGAGTAATACGGGGACAGACCGGCAAAGGTGTAGTCCTTGAAGTCGGAGGTCGTACCGGTCTTGCCCACCGCATCAATGCCCTCAGTCTCGGGCTTCATGCCGTTGGCGGTACCGGGGCTGACCCAGACGTTGGCCAGCAGACGGTTCATAATGACGGCGGTTTCGGGCTCCAGGGCCTGGGTGGTGGTGGTGACCTTGTCCATATCCAGGACCGGGTTGCCCTGGTAGTCCTCCACGCGGGTATAGTAGTGCGGGGTGGTGTAGGTGCCGTCGGTGAACATGGAGTAGGCGTTCGCCAGTTCCACCACGGTCAGACCGCGGGACTGAGCGCCCAGCACCATAGGCGCCAGGTCGGCATCGTTTTCATCAATATACTGGCACTGCAGAGTCTCGGTAACAAAATCATACATATAATCCACACCCACCATGGAGCCGACCTTGACGGCAATGGTGTTGTAGGACTGGCGGATGGCATCCCAGATCAGCATGGGAGCCCCGTCACCGCCGGCGCCGCCGTAGTTGGTGGGCCATTCCTTCCACACATCGCTGCGGGCCTGGTTGGCGGGATCGTTGGGATTCAGGGACAGGCCGAGCTTCAGGCACTTTTCGGTGTCCAGCATCTCCTTGCCTTCCTTGGTGTACAGGGGGGCATCCTCCAGGGCGGTGGAGTAGTTGATCAGGTGGTCATCCAGGGCCAGGCAGTAAGCCGCGATGGGCTTCATGGTAGAACCGGTCTGGTGGGGTTCCAGGGCGCGGTTGGTGCCGCGGTCCACCGTCTTTTCGCCCAGACCGCCGCCCACGGCGACAACTTCGCCCTTGTGGCCTTCCTCGGTGCTGGTGACGGCGATGGCAGCCTGGGTGCGGACCTCCTCATAGAAGGTCAGGAACTCGTTGCCGTTGTCATCCTTGTAGGTGCCGGTCTTGAAGGTCTGGTTGGTTTTGTCGGTGTATACGGGGATATCATCTTCCGAGAAGATGGTGCTGACAGTTTCATCCGTCGGCTTCATGGGCAGGCCGTTGGCGTCGTACCTGATTTCCGAGCCCACCGGAATGCCGCTCTCGATCTCCTCCTCATGCCACAGGGCATAGAAGAGTTCGTCATTGTTCCAGGTGTTGTTGAGCATGAGCTGCTCCACCGCATTCTGCACATCGGGATCCACGGTGGTGTACACACGCAGACCGCCGTTGAAGATCATATCCTGGGCCTCAGCGTCGCTTTCCAGGTTGTAGGCCTCTTTCAGGTCCTTGGTCAGCTGGGTAATGACCGCTTCGGTGAAGTAGGAGTTATTGGAGCTGACAGCCACGTTCTCGGTCTTGGATTTGCTCTCCGCCAGGGTGATGGTCTCGGCAGTGGCGGAATCATAGTCCGCCTGTGAGATGTAGCCCTGGTTGAGCATCTCATAC
>CAUEKL010000298.1 GCA_959018215.1 uncultured Gemmiger sp. | reverse complement strand
CTTCGTCTGGAGCCGGATTTTACCGGCGCCCTGGCTGAAAAGCGGATTTTTTCTTGCCAAATCCGCACCAGGCCGTATATAATATTGATGATCCTGTTTTACCTGATGCGTCGGGACGAACAGGGCAATTCTCCTTTGGAGCAAATACAGGACAAGCTTGGCGCGCTGGACTGACCGGTGCGTGTGAAATACAGGAGGTAATTTACTATGGCAGAACACCCGCTGCAGGGAATGATGGGCATCACCATGGACAAGGTCCGGGATATGGTTGATTCCTCCACCATCATCGGCGACCCCATCAAGGTGGATGACGAAACCACCATCATCCCGGTTTCCCGCGTGACCTTCGGCTTTGCGTCCGGCGGTTCGGATGTGGGGGCCAACGCCAGCAAGCAGATGTTCGGCGGCGGTTCGGGCGCGGGCGTGTCCATCACCCCGGTGGCCTTTCTGGTCATCAATTCCGCCGGCGTGCGCACCGTACAGCTGATGGAACATGCCACCACCATTGACAACGCCATTGCTGCGCTGCCCGAACTGGTGGAAAAGCTGGCTTCCATGCTGGGCAAGGGAAAACCCAGCCAGGAGACCGCTACTGAGGCCGCCAAGGAGGCCTTTGCCCAGGCGGATGAAACCCATAACTGACCCATGCCCGGCCAAGGGGCGCCGGGGCCGGGGCAACATACAAAACACAGGGCGCAAGGCGGCAGTTGGCCACTTTGCGCCTTTTTGAAAGGAATTTTATATTATGGCAGAACAACGCATTCAGAAAGTCCTCTCCGACCAGGGTATCTGCTCCCGCCGCGCGGCGGAACGCATGATCGATGAAGGCCGGGTCAAGGTCAACGGACACCCCGTCACCCTGGGGGACAAGATGGACCCGGACTTCGACAAGGTTTCCATCGACGGCAAAACGGTGCGCATCGTGCGCAAACGCAAATACATCTATATCATGCTGCACAAGCCCCGTGGATTCATCACCACCGCTTCGGATGAACTGGGCCGCAAGACGGTCATGGATCTGGTCAAAGGGGTGGGCCGGCGGGTGTATCCCGTGGGGCGGCTGGACAAGGACAGCGAAGGCCTGCTGCTCATGACCGATGACGGTGCTTTTGCCAATCTGCTGACCCATCCTTCCGGCGGAGTGGGCAAGCTGTACCGGGTGACCGTGCGCCCCCGTGCCACGGAGGAACAGATCGTCAAGATGTCCAGCGGTGTGGTGCTGGATGACGGTGTCAAGACCGCCCCGGCAGTGATCCATGTAGTGACAGATGAACCCAACCGCACCGTGCTGGAGATCACTCTGCACGAAGGCCGCAACCGCCAGATCCGCCGCATGTGCGAGAGTGTGGGTCTGGAGGTCATCCGCCTGAAGCGCAGTGCCGAAGGTCCGGTGAAGCTGGGCATGCTGGCTCCCGGGGAATGGCGGGAACTCAAGCGCTCGGAGGTTACGGCCCTGCGCAACGCCGCCATCAAATCCGGCGGCGGCAAAAAGAAGGACTGAACAGGGAACTTTCTGCAAAAAAATCCGAAAAAATCCGCGCAATTTGAACAAAATCCACTTGTCCCACTGGAAATAAAGTAGTATAATCATTGCATATGGCATTGTGAAAACCATACTGCTAGCAATACAGGAGGTCACTAAATGGCTGCAAAGAAACCTGGCAAGGCAGAGATCCTTGCCGCATTTTTTGACGATGGGAATTATACCGCGCTGTTTGCCGACGGCCCGGTCAGCGCCGCATATGGTTGTGCGGGCGGCCAGAGCGTGTACGCCGTGATGCAGGACGGTCGCCCCGTCGATGTGGATGATATTGAAAAGAACATCCGTGTACTGAACATGGCCGCCGAAACCGGCGCTCCGGTCGTTACTTTCTACAACTCCACCGGCGCCTGCCTGGAAAGCGGCCTGGCGTTGCTGAACGCCAATTCCCGCCTGATGGCCCAGATCGCCCGCATTTCCGGTGTGGTTCCTCAGGTGGCTGTCATCACCGGCACCTGTGCCGGCTCTTCCGCTGTGCAGGCGGCGGCCGCCGACCTGTGCGTCATGAGCAAGGATGCCGAGCTGTTCCTGAACGCGCCCTTCACCAGTGAGGACAAGGTGGCCATTGCCGGTACTGCGGAGTTTGCCGCTCGTGCCGGTGTGGCGGCAGTCCTGGCCGACGACGATCTGAAGGCCGCCCAGAAGGCTGCTTCCATTGTGGCTTTGCTGCCCTCCAACAACCTGGCCGGTCCTGCTGTTTTCGATTTTGCCGCTCCTGCCAAGGCGCTGGATCTCAATAAGTATGAACCCGCTGCCGCGGCCGCTTCTCTGGCCGACGAAGGCAGCCTGGTGGAACTCTATGCCGGTTACGGCAAGGCTGTGTACACTGCGCTGGGCACCGTGGGCGGTGCCGCCGTGGGCATCGTGGCCACGGCCAAGAGCGCCATCAACCATCATTGCACTGCCAAGGCGGCCCGTTTTATCCGCCTGTGTGATGCCTACAGCATCCCTGTGCTGACCATCGTCAACACCGACGGCTTTGTCCGCAGCGAGGGCGACGACATGGCCGGCGGCATCCGTCAGGCTGCCCGTATGGCCGGTGTCTACGCCGAAGCCACCACCGTCAAGGTGGCCGTTCTGGCCGGTGAGGCCGTCGGCCCCATTTACACCGTCTTTGCCGCCTCCGCCGACTGGCGCATTGCCGTGGAAGGCTGCACCATCGCCCCGCTGGCACCGGAAACCGCCGTCAGCGTCCTGTACAAGGACGAGATCTACGCCGCCGACAATGTGGAAAAGGCCACCAAGGCCAAGGCCGACGCCTACAAGGCCGAGGCATGCAGCGCTTCCGCCGCCGTGGCTGCCGGCTCTGCCGACGCCGCCGTGGCGCCCGCCGGTGTGCGTGCCGCCGTGGCCCAGGCTCTGGATATGCTGGCCAGCAAGCGCGCGGTGCGCCTGGCCAAGAAGCACGGCAACATTACCC
>CAUEKL010000297.1 GCA_959018215.1 uncultured Gemmiger sp. | reverse complement strand
AATTCGACCAGTACTATCTTTTGCAGCAGCGCCGCGGCCATGCCCGGCCTCTGGGCAGTGAATCGGCCCGTATTGAGTATGTGCGCCCGCTGTTTTATGGAGAGCACAACGAGATTTGCTATCTCATTGCCATGAATGACCAGTACATGCCATTGCGGGATATCCGTGTATCGGAAGGGGTGCCCAACCATGTGAGCATCAACACCCGCAAAATGGCACGGGAAGCGGTTGCCAGCGGATGTACCTGCGCCTTTCTGGCCCACAATCACCCTTCCGGACTGGCGGTGCCCTCCAGCGCCGACATCTATGCCACCCGCCTGGCGGCGGGGGCGCTGCAGCCTTTGGGAATTCATCTGGTGGATCACATTATTGTGGCGCCCTCGGACGCTGCCAGTATGATGAAACAGTTCCAGGCTTCTCCGAATCTGGTTCCGCAGGCCGCCCTGGCCAGTGAACCGGTTCCGGAAGGCACTGTAAAAGAAAATGAACCATAAAAAAGGCGCCGCCCCCGAAAGAGGGCGGCGCCGTATTGGGTTTAATCAGGCCTGGGGAATCAGCACACCGTAGCCACCGTCGGCGCGGCGATACACAACCTGGACCTCGCCGGAATCGGCGCTGCGGTACAGGAAGAACGTGTGCCCCAGAAGTTCCATCTGCATGATGGCTTCTTCGGTGGTGCAGGGCTTGACGGCAAAGTGCTTTTCACGCACAACGGTCAGCGGCTCTTCCGGCTCATTGGCGGGCATTTCCTGGGCTGCGGCGGCAGTCAGTTTGTCACCCAGACGCTTGCGGTACTTGACCACACGGCGCACCAGAAGGTCTACGGCATCACTCAGGGCGTCCTCCATCCGGTCGGAAGCTTTTTCGGCACGCATGGTCAGCGTGCCGCTGCGCAGCGTCAGCTCCACCGTCTGCCGGCTTTTTTCCACCGTTACTGTGACCTGTGCCTGCGCTTCTTCGGGGAAGAACTTGTCAAGCTTGGCCAGTTTCTTCTCCGCCAGTTCAATGAAGCTGGGTTTCAGCGATACGCGACGGCCGGTACATGTGACTTTCATAGGACAACCTCCTTATTTGGCACCGCAAATGCGATGCCCGGTCTCGGCAGCTGCAGGCGGGAAAGATTTTCCCGGCGGCGGTTACCGTATCTTTATTATAGCAACCTTTTCACAAAAAGTAAAATGTTTTGCCTGGTTTAAAGAAAATTTTGTAAAAAGTTCACAGCTGACCCTGGTGCAGAAAGGAATCCCGATGAATCAATATGAGGTGCTTCAAAAATATTTTGGACACGACAGCTTCCGCCCCGGTCAGGAAACCCTGATCCAGGGGCTTCTGTCCGGGCAGGATGTGTTGGGCGTGATGCCCACCGGTGCCGGCAAATCTGCCTGTTATCAGGTTCCGGCCATGCTTTTGCCGGGGCTGACCCTGGTTATCTCCCCGTTGATTTCCCTGATGCAGGACCAGGTGGCTTCCCTGCGGCAGAGCGGCATTGAGGCAGCCTGTATCCATTCCGGCATGGAAGAACAGGAATATTGGGATATTGTACAGGGAGCCCGGCTGGGGCAATATAAACTGCTGTATGTGGCACCCGAACGGCTGGAAACCGACGGATTCCTTTCCCTTATCAGTGGTGTGCAGGTATCACTGGTAGCAGTGGATGAGGCCCACTGTGTCTCTCAGTGGGGACAGGATTTCCGCCCCAGCTATCTGCGCATTGCCGGCTTCCTGGCCGGGCTTTCGCCCCGACCGCCGGTGGGGGCTTTTACAGCCACCGCCACCGGCCAGGTCAAACAGGATATTGCCCGGCTGCTGGAATTGCAGGACCCGGTCTGTGTCACCACCGGATTTGACCGCCCCAACCTGTATTTTGCGGTGGAGCGGCCGCGTGACAAGGACCAGTTTGTGGAAGACTATATCCGGGACCATCCGGGCAAAAGCGGCATCGTGTACTGTGCCACCCGCAAAACGGTGGAGCTGGTCTGTACCCAATTGCAGCGGGCCAAAATCTCTGCTACCCGGTACCATGCAGGGCTGGAGGCAGAGGACCGCCGCAAAAACCAGGACGATTTCGTCTACGACCGGCGCCGGGTCATGGTGGCCACCAATGCCTTCGGGATGGGCATTGACAAATCCAACGTGAGCTTTGTCATTCACTACAACATGCCCAAGAACATTGAAAACTACTACCAGGAAGCCGGACGTGCCGGTCGTGACGGCAGCGACGCCGAATGTATTCTGCTGTATTCCCTGGGAGATGTACAGACCGCCCGCTTCCTCATCCAGAACAGCCATGACAACGAAGAACTGAGCGAGGAACAGGCCAAACAAATCGAGAAACTGGATCTGCAGCGGCTGGATCGGATGGTAGCTTACTGCAAGACCACCCGTTGCCTGCGCGGATTCCTGCTGGAGTATTTCGGTCAGCATCAGGCCGGGGGATGCGGCAACTGCGGGAACTGCCGGGGTGACTTTGTACAGACCGATATCACCACCGAAGCCCAGAAAATCCTGTCCGGGGTAGCGCGCATCGAAAAGCGTTGGCCGGGTGGCCTGGGGGTGGTGGCCCTGGTCCAGATGCTGCGGGGCAGCAAGGATAAAAACACTCTCAAGCGCGGGCTGGACACACTTCCCACCTACGGCATTATGCAGTCTACGCCTCCTGCCCGGATGCGCCTGTATCTGGATGCCCTGGAAGAACAGGGATACCTGATCAATACCCAGGGCGAATACCCGGTGGTGCGTCTGGCCGCCAGCGCTAAAGAGGTTTTGTTCCAGGGAAAGACAGTGACCATGACAGAGCGCCGTACAGAAGAAAAGCCGAAAAAGGTCAATCCGGCCAAAGTTTCCGGCGCTCCCGCAGATGTGCCGGAGGATCTGTACGAGCGTTTGCGTGGGGTGCGCAGCGAGTTGGCCCAGAAACAGCATGTGCCTGCCTATATCATCCTGTCCAACGCCTCTCTGGCGGAAATGGCCGCCAAACGTCCGCGCACCAC
>CAUEKL010000296.1 GCA_959018215.1 uncultured Gemmiger sp. | reverse complement strand
AGCGGTCTCCAAAACCGCGTGCCGAGGGTTCGAATCCTTCTACCCCTGCCAAAAAAGCCTGACCGTCTTTTCGGTCAGGCTTTTTTGTTTGCTGTTCACCGGCGGGAAAACAAAAGTTGTGCCACCCGCTTGATTTTCCAAGGGAGTATAGTATAATAATCAGCACGTTCCTGCGCGGCGATGGTCGCGCAGGCGCATTTTTTGGGGGATAGGGGAAATCGGAATGACGAAAGATCTTACAAGCGGATTGCCGTTGCGGGTCATTACCATGTTCACGCTTCCGCTGGTGCTGGGCAATCTGTTCCAGCAGTTTTACTCTCTGGCGGACACCATTATCGTAGGCCGGTTTGTAGGTGTGAATGCTCTGGCGGCTGTCGGAGCTACCGGATCGGTGAACTATCTGATTCTTGGGTTTGCCATCGGCCTGTGCAATGGGTTTGCTATTCCTATCGCGCAGTATTTCGGCGCCAGGGATTACTCCCGGATGCGCCGGTATGTGGCCAATGCAGGCTGGCTGTGCGTGGTTATGAGCGTGGTCCTGACGGCGGCGACCGTGCTGCTGACCCGCCCCATCATGCAATTGATGCAAACTCCTGAGGATATCATTGACCAGGCCTCCCTGTATATCTGTTGGATTTTTGCTGGCATCCCGTTTGTCTTTCTCTATAATATGGTGTCGGCTATTATGCGGGCGCTGGGGGACAGCAAGACGCCCCTGTATTTTCTGGTTCTGACCAGCGTACTGAATGTGGGGCTGGACCTGTATCTGATCATCGTATACGATATGGGGGTTCTGGGGGCCGCTGTAGCAACCGATCTTTCCCAGGCCATCTCCGGCATCGTGAGCTTCCTGTATATGCTGCGGCGGTTCCATGTTCTGAAGATGGAAGGGGAAGAGCGCCGTTTTGATGCCGCCGTATGTGCCCGCCTTTCGGGGATGGGCATTCCTATGGGCTTGCAGTGCAGTATTACTGCCATCGGGTCTGTCATCATGCAAAGTGCTGTCAATGTGCTGGGGTCCACGGCTGTGGCTGCAGTCACAGCAGCCAGCAAAACCCAGAACCTCATTACCGTGCCGCTGGAAAGCATCGGCACCGCCATGGCAACCTATGCCGGACAGAATCTGGGGGCTTCCAAACTGGGAAGAATCCGCCGCGGGACCAACAGTGCCCTGCTGCTGGTGGTGGTGTATTCCATTGCAGCTGCTGTATTCCTGCATTTCTTTGTCGTGGTCATCATTGGTCTGTTTATTGATACCGCTGCTGAGACGACCATTGTAAACATGGCTAGACAGTACATGTTCTGGAACAGTCTTTTCTTCATCCCGCTGGGGGCGCTGATCGCTTGGCGGTATGTGATCCAGGGACTGGGATATTCCACACTGGCCATGATGGCAGGGGTGGCTGAAATGGTGGCGCGCACGGCTGTGGCCCTTACGCTGGTGCCCTGGCTGGGATTTTTCGGTGCAGAACTTTCCAACCCGTCCGCCTGGGTGGCGGCCAGTCTGTTCCTGTGGCCGGCTTATCGCTGGACGATGGGGCAGCTTCAAAACCGTATGCATGCCCGGCGCCTTGCGGCATTGCATTCCATTGGCATATATGTAGAGGAAAACGACGACTGATCTCTGCATGTCACGCGGGAAATACTGTATATTTATACCGAAATATGGATAAAACCCTTGCCCCAGGTCATAAAAAGTATTATAATCCAACTATATGTCCTGAGCGGTCAGGATTTTAGAGGGATTATCAAGGAAAGGGAGGACTATCCATGTCCAGCACAAAAAAGCCGTTTATCAGCCTGGAACAGGCACAGCATATCATTGCGGACGTGCCGACACCGTTCCATATTTATGATGAAAAGGCAATCCGCGAAAATGCAAGGCGGGTCAATCAGGCGTTTGCCTGGAACCCCGGGTTTAAAGAATATTTTGCCGTGAAGGCTACGCCCAACCCCTACCTGCTGAAAATTCTGCAGGAAGAGGGCTGCGGGGTAGATTGCTCCAGCTATACGGAACTGATGCTGAGCGAAGCCTGCGGCTTTACCGGTTCCGATATCATGTTCTCCTCCAATGAAACCCCGGCCGAGGATATGAAAAAGGCCTACGACCTGCACGCCAACATCAACCTGGATGACCTGACTCATGTGGATTTCCTGCAGCGGGTGGCCGGCATTCCGCCGGTAATCTGCTGCCGCTACAACCCGGGTGGGGTGTTTGATCTGGGCAACGGCATTATGGACAACCCCGGGGATTCCAAGTACGGCATGACCGAGGACCAGATGGCGGAGGCATATACCCGCCTGATGCAGCTGGGCGCCAAGGAGTTCGGCATTCATGCGTTCCTGGCCAGCAATACCGTCACCGATGATTACTATCCGGAGCTGGCCGGGATCCTCTTCCGGCTGGCTGTGCGGCTGAAAGAACGCACCGGTGCCAAGATCAAGTTCATCAACCTGTCCGGCGGCGTCGGCATTGCCTACAAGCCCGGCCAGCGGCAGAACGATATCATGGCCATCGGAGAGGGCGTCCGCCGCCAGTATGAGGCCATTCTGACCCCGGCCGGCATGGGCGACGTGGAGATCTATACCGAGATGGGCCGCTATATGCTGGGCCCCTACGGCGGCCTGGTGACCACGGCCATCCACCAGAAACACATCTACAAGGAATACATCGGCGTGGACGCCTGTGCGGCCAACCTGATGCGCCCTGCCATGTACGGCGCCTACCATCACATTACGGTGTTGGGCAAGGAGGATGCCCCTGCCGACCATGTGTATGATGTGGTGGGTGGTCTGTGTGAGAACAATGATAAATTTGCCATCGACCGCGAGCTGCCGGAAATCAACACCGGCGATATCCTGTTCATTCACGATACCGGCGCGCATGGTTTCTCCATGGGCTACAACTATAACGGCAAGCTGCGCAGCGCCGAAGTGCTGCTGTGCGAGGACGGCACCCATCAGCTGATCCGCCG
This sequence comes from uncultured Gemmiger sp., assembly GCA_959018215.1. GTDB lineage: Bacteria > Bacillota > Clostridia > Oscillospirales > Ruminococcaceae > Gemmiger. The sequence continues at coordinate 21 of CAUEKL010000296.1, read as the reverse complement.
TGCCGAGACGCCTGCCGATTA
>CAUEKL010000295.1 GCA_959018215.1 uncultured Gemmiger sp. | reverse complement strand
CCGCTTGTCCGCGGTCATGGTGGCGGGGATGAAGATGGCCCGCACCCCCTTGGGGCTGTGATGGCCCTTCAGGATCTTCCAGGCAGCTTCCATATCCTCCAGACGGCCGTTGGTGCAGGAACCGATGACCACCTGGTCGATGGCGATGTCCTTGCCCTCACTGGCGGGATGGGTGTTTTCCGGCAGGTGGGGATAGGCCACGGTGGGCACCAGGGCATCCAGGTCGATCTCCACCGTGCGCTCGTACTCGGCGTCCGGATCGGCCTCGTACTTGACCCAGGGACGCTGGCTGCGGCCGGTGAGATAGGCTTCGCAGGTCTCATCCACCGGGAAGATACCGTTCTTGGCACCGGCCTCAATGGCCATGTTGCAGATGCACAGCCGGTCCTCCATGGTCAGGCTCTTGACGCCCTCACCCACGAATTCCAGGCTCTTGTACAGCGCCCCCGAAACACCGATGGTGCCGATAAGGTGCAGGATCACGTCCTTGCCGGAAACAGGGGCTTTCAGGGCGCCTTTCAGCACCACCTTGATGGCGGCGGGAACCTTGAACCAGGCCATGCCGGTGGCCATACCGGCGGCCATGTCGGTGGAGCCCACGCCGGTGGAAAAGGCTCCCACCGCACCGTAGGTGCAGGTGTGGCTGTCGGCACCGATGATGCAGTCCCCGGCGGTGACAATCCCCTTTTCGGGCAGCAGGGCATGCTCGATGCCCATGGTGCCCACGTCGTAGAAGTTCAGGATGTCGTACTTGTTGGCGAAATCCCGGCATTTCTTGGACTGCTGGGCGCTCTTGATGTCCTTGTTGGGCACAAAGTGGTCCAGCACGATGTTGACCCGGGTCTTGTCAAAGACCGAGTTGAAACCGGCCTTCTCAAATTCGTTGATGGCCACCGGGGTGGTGATATCGTTGCCCAGCACAATGTCCAGCTTGGCATTGATGAGCTGCCCGGCCTTGACCGAGTCGGCCCCGCAGTGGGCGGCCAGAATCTTCTGGGTCATGGTCATTCCCATGGCAAAAACCTCCGTTCCTCTATGACAGGTTTACTTGTTGTTGATGGCACTGACCAGGGCGCGGATACCGGCCACAATGATGTCGGTGTGTGTGCCGCAGCCCCAGGTCTCTTCGCCGCTGGCCCATTTCAGTCCCACATAGCTGCAGGCGCGGCTGTCGGTGTCGGAATCCAGGGCGTGCTCGCTGTAATGCACCAGGGTGAAGTGCATGCCGGTGGTCTGCTCAATGGCGGTGGCCACCGCATCCAGACGGCCGTTGCCGGTGGCCTGGCAGGTCTTGATCTCGCCGTTGCAGGACAAGGTCACGTTGGCGGTGATGGTGTTGTCCGGGTTCTGGATGAAGTGGGCCTCGGTGACGTTCAGCGGGCTGGTGTGGTTGAGGTAAGCCCGCTCAAAGACGTAGAGCACTTCCTTCACGCTGAGTTCGCGGTGTTCGTGGTCGGAAACATCCTTGACCCGGTAGCCCAGGTCCTCCCGCATGTGCGGCGGGGGATTGTAGCCGTAGTTCTGCTGCAGCAGGAAACCGATGCCGCCCTTGCCGCTCTGGCTGTTGATGCGGATGACGTCGGCGTCGTAGGTGCGGCCGATGTCGTGGGGGTCGATGGGAATATAGGGGCAGGTCCATTCATGGAGGTTGTGTTCCTTGCGCCAGTTCATGCCCTTGGCGATGGCATCCTGATGGCTGCCGCTGAAGGCCGCGAATACCAGGCTGCCGGCATAAGGGGTGCGCTCATACACATGCATGCGGGTGACCCGCTCGTACACTTCGCAGATGGCCGGCATGTCGGAGAAGTCCAGCTTGGGGTCCACGCCGTGGCTGTACATGTTCATGGCCAGGGTGATGGCGTCCACGTTGCCGGTGCGCTCGCCGTTGCCGAACAGGCAGCACTCGATGCGCTGGGCCCCGGCCAGCACAGCCAGCTCGGCGTCCGCCACGCCGCAGCCGCGGTCGTTGTGGGGATGGGTGGAAAGGATGACGCTGTCCCGGTATTTCAGATGCTTGGAGCACCACTCGATCTGGTTGGCGTATACATGGGGCATGCTCATCTCTACCGTGACCGGCAGGTTGATGATCATGGGACGGTCGGGGGTGGGCTGCATCACGTCCAGCACGGCGTTGCACACTTCCACGGCGTACTCCGGCTCGGTGCCGGTGAAGCTCTCGGGGCTGTACTCGAACAGGAAGTTGCCTTCGTACTCTTCGCTCAGCTGCTTGACCAGCTTGGCGCCGTCCACGGCGATCTTCTTGATCTCCTCCTTGCTCTTGCGGAATACCTGTTCCCGCTGGGCCACGCTGGTGGAGTTGTAGAAGTGGATGATGGCCTTGGGTGCGCCCTTGACGGCCTCAAAAGTGCGGCGGATGATGTGGTCGCGGCACTGGGTCAGCACCTGCACCGTCACGTCCGAAGGGATGCGGTTCTCATCGATCAGCTTGCGCAAAAAATCGTATTCGGTCTCGCTGGCGGCGGGGAAGCCTACCTCGATTTCCTTGAAGCCGACTTTCAGCAGCATGTTGTAGAATTCCAGCTTTTCTTCCAGGCTCATGGGCACGATCAGGCTCTGGTTGCCGTCGCGCAGGTCCACACTGCACCAGGCCGGGGCCTTTTCGATATGGTCTTTCTGCGGCCATTCATACACATGGCCCGGTTCCACCGGCGGGGGATAGTAGCCGACATGATACTTGGTTGCGTCCATCATAATCAATTGCCTCCTTCAGGGTGTGGGTGCCTTTGAAAGCCGGAAAAATAAACAAAAAACCCGTCTCTCAAAGGCAATGCTGCCTTTGAGAGACGGGAAGTAGCGTTTGTTATGCCGTACCCGCGGTACCACTCTCATTGCCGACCCGGAAAGGAAGTCGGCCCCTCTGTACGATCGGCCCGTTGTTCGGGGCGAATCGCGCCTGCATGATAACGGTCAGGATTCCGTCCGGACCTAACGGCTGATAACCGCTCAACCCGGCTGCTCAGGGGCCAGTGACGCCGTACCTTCCGCAC
>CAUEKL010000294.1 GCA_959018215.1 uncultured Gemmiger sp. | reverse complement strand
CGGCGATGACCTCGATGAGCTTCATGCGGTCAGCGGGGTTGAAGAAGTGCATGCCCACCAGAGGACGGGACAGGCCCTTGCCGATCTCGGTGATGGACAGGGAGGAGGTGTTGGAAGCGAAGACGCATTCCGGCTTGCAGATCTTGTCCAGCTCGCCGAAGGTGGTCTGCTTGACCTTCATATCCTCAAAAGCGGCTTCCACGATCAGGTCGCAGTCCGCGCACAGGTCTTCCTTCAGGCCCGCGGTGATGGCAGCCAGACGGCGGTCCACTTCAGCCTGGTCCAGCTTGCCCTTGGCAACCAGCTTGGCATAGCCCTTGGCGATCTTGTCCTTGCCGCCTTCGGCCCATTCCTGCTTGATGTCGCACAGCGCGACGGTGAAGCCTTCGCACTGAGCGAAAGCCTTTGCGATGCCCTGGCCCATGGTGCCAGCGCCGATAACGCCTACCTTCATAGTAGTAACCCTCCTGAAAAATGTTGTATATGTGAATCAGTTGTTGGTGAAAACCGGTTTGGGTTTCGGCTTTTCCTTGCTCAGGAAGCAGCCCATGCCCTCCACCTGGTCGTGGGTCTCGAAGCAGTCGCCGAAGAGCTTCTCTTCCACTTCCACGGCCTTGTCGATGGGCAGGGAGATGCCGTCGTTGATGGCCTTCTTGCAGTTGCGCACCGCGATGGGGGCGTTCTTGGCGATCTTGTTGGCCAGCTTCATGACGTTCTCCATCAGCTCAGCCTGCGGATACACCGCGTTGACCAGACCGATGCGCAGGGCTTCGTCCGCCTTGATGTTCAGAGCGGAGTAGACCATCTGCTTGGCCATGCCCATGCCCACCAGGCGGGCCAGGCGCTGGGTGCCGCCGAAGCCGGGGGTGATGCCCAGGCCCACTTCGGGCTGACCGAAGACGGCGTTGTCGGAGCAGATGCGGATGTCGCAGCTCATGGCCAGCTCATTGCCGCCGCCCAGGGCGAAACCGTTGACCGCCGCGATGACCGGCAGCGGGAAGTGCTCGATCATCAGGAAGATGTCGTTGCCCAGCTTGCCGAAAGCCTCGCCTTCGGCCTTGGTCATGGTGGACATGGAACCGATGTCCGCGCCCGCCACGAAGCTCTTGTCGCCGGCGCCGGTCAGGACGACGCAGCGCACGGTGTTCTGGTCGATGCCCTCAAAGGCGGCCTTCAGGTCGGCCAGGACTTCGGGGTTCAGGGCGTTCAGGGCTTTGGGACGGTCGATGGTAACGACGGCCACGGCACCCTGGACTTCCGTATTCACAAAAGACATAGTGGATGTTCCTCCGTTCGCGAATTACATCTCAACGATGGTGGCGCAGCCCATGCCGCCGCCGATGCACAGGGTAGCCAGGCCCTTGTGAGCGCCGCGATGCTTCATGGCGTACAGCAGGGTGACCAGGATACGGGCACCGGAAGCGCCGACGGGATGGCCCAGAGCGATGGCGCCGCCGTTGACGTTGACCTTGTCCATGTCGAATTCCAGGTCATGAGCAACGGCCAGGCTCTGCGCAGCGAAAGCCTCGTTGGCTTCGATGAGGTCCATATCGGCAACGGTCAGGCCGGTCTTGGCCATGACCTTGCGGGTAGCGGCGATGGGGCCGACACCCATGATGGAGGGATCAACGCCGCCCAGAGCGCCGCCGACCCAGGTAGCCATGGGGGTGATGCCCAGTTCCTTGGCCTTGTCTTCGCTCATGATGACCAGAGCAGCAGCGCCGTCGTTGATGGCGGAGGAGTTGCCGGCGGTGACGATGCCGTCCTTCTTGAAGGCGGGCTTCAGCTTGCCCAGCACTTCCATCGGGCTCAGACGGGGGCCTTCATCGGTGTCGAAGACGATCTCGGACTTCTTGGTCTTGATGGTGACGGGAACGATCTCGTCCTTGAAAGCGCCGGACTTGATGGCGGCATCGGCCTTGACCTGGCTGTTGTAAGCGAACTCGTCCAGCTGCTCACGGGTCAGGCCCCACTGCTCGGCCACGTTCTCGGCGGTGATGCCCATGTGGTAGTTGTTGAAAGCGTCCCACAGAGCGTCGTTGACCATGGTGTCAACCAGTTCGCTCTTGCCCATGGGATAGCCCATGCGGTAGCCGTAACGGCCCTTCATCATGGCGAAGGGAGCCATATCCATGTTCTCGGTGCCGCCCGCGACGACGATGTCCGCGTCGCCGGCCTCGATCATCTGGGCCGCCATGTTGACGCAGTTCAGACCGGAGCCGCAGACCACGTTGACGGTGACGGCCGGGGTGGTGACGGGCAGGCCGGCTTTCAGAGAGGCCTGACGAGCAACGTTCTGGCCCAGACCGGCCTGGATGACGCAGCCCATGTACACATGATCGACCTGCTCAGCGGTGATGCCGGCGCGGGCGATGGCTTCCTTGATGACGATGGAGCCCAGCTCAGCGGCGGGAACGTTGGACAGGGTGCCGCCGAACTTGCCGATGGCAGTACGGCAGGCGGATGCGATAACGATCTTTTTCATAAGTAAGCAGCCTCCTGAAATTGGATTGAAATTCGATGGATAGCCTGTTTGGGGTTCTATTCCAACCGCCCCGAAGGGCGGAAACGGACGTTGATGAAAGGGTCACACGTCGCCGCAGCGCTGTTTGGCCTGCAGGGCGGCCTCCACATTGGGGGTGACGAACTGGGATACATCCTGCCGGTAATGGGCGGCTTCCTTCACGATGGTGCTGGACAGGTAGCTCCACTGGATGGAGGTAGCCAGGAACACCGTTTCGATGCCGGGCAGCAGGGCGTGGTTGGTGTGGGCCAGCTGCATCTCGTTCTCAAAGTCGGTGACGGCGCGCAGGCCGCGCACCATGACGGTGGCACCCTGGTCCCGGGCGAAGTTGACGGTCAGACCGTCAAAGCTGGCGACTTCCACATTGGGGATGTCCTTGCAGCATTCCCGGAGCATTTCCACCCGCTGTTCCACCGTGAAAAGCGGGGTCTTGGCGCTGTTGTTCAGCACCGCCACGATGAGCTTGTCGAACATGCGGGACGCGCGTCTGATG
>CAUEKL010000293.1 GCA_959018215.1 uncultured Gemmiger sp. | reverse complement strand
CAGGACCCGGCGGCCCTGCTCCACGATATCCCGGCCAAGGTCAGTGTTTCGGCGGTGACCCATGCCGCCCGGGACGTGGCCCTGGAACGCCCGGCTTTTCTGCAAAAAAGCGGTCTGACCGGGGCCGAGCGGGGCACCGCCATCCACGCCTTTTTGCAGAGCATGCCCTTTGAGGAAGCGGAGCCCGACCTGGACGCCGAGGTGCAGCGTCAGCTGGACCTGCAGTTGCTGGACCCGGACCTGGCCGGGGTGCTGGATCTGGAAGCGGTGCGGCCCTTCCTGCAGGGGCCCTTGTGGCGGCGCATCCGTCAGGCAAAGCAGGTTCTGCGGGAGGAACCCTTCATCACCTCTCTGCCCGCCTCGGAGATCGTCCCCGGTGCGTCGGGACAGGCAAGTGTGCTGGTGCAGGGCATTGCCGACCTGGTGCTGGTCTTTGAGGACCACGCCGAGATCGTGGACTACAAGACCGACCGCTCCAGGGACCCGGAGTATTATAAAAAGGAGTATGCCGGGCAGCTGCAACTGTACCGCCGGGCCTTCGCCCTGCGCCTGGGGGTGCCGGTGAACCGGCTGACCATCTACGCCTTCTCCCTGCAGCAGGAGATCGACATCCCTCTGCAATGAGAAAAAGCGGGCCGGTTGAACGGCAGAGTGTAATTTTATTTGCCGGCTCCCCTTGACTTACAGGGGGATATTGTGCTATTATGATAGCACCTCTTTTGCGGGTTTTATTTTTTGTGCCCTTTTTCAGGGGCCGCCCGCAAGCCGAGGGAGGCTTGGACCGCCGAATTTTGACGGAGCGGTCCGCTACAAACCGTTATAATGGAGGTGCCGAACAATGACTGTCAAAATCACCCTCGCCTGCACGGAATGCAAGCAGCGCAACTACAACAAGCAGAAGAACAAGAAGAACAATCCCGATCGTCTCGAGATGAAGAAGTACTGCCGCTTCTGCAAAAAGCACACGGTCCATCGCGAAACCAAGTAAGTGAAGGAGCTCTGAACAATGGCTGATAAGAACGCGGTCAATGAAACCGCTGCCAAGGCTTCGGAACAGAAGAAGGACAAGAAAGCCGCTACCGGCAAGAAAAAGTCCTCTTTCATGGACAAGGTCAAGGGCTTCTTCGCAGGCATCGCCAAGTTCTTCAAGGACACCAAGAGCGAACTGAAAAAGGTTGTGTGGCCCAGCCGTAAGGACGTCAAAACCAACACCATCACCGTGATCGTGGTCGTGATCCTCGCGGCCGTGGTTCTGGTGCTGCTGGATATGGCGTTCGGCGGCCTGATCCACCTGCTCATCGGCGCATAAAAGCGGAGGCGAACCCATGGCTGAACAAGCGTATTGGTATGTGGTGCATACCTATTCCGGCTATGAAAACAAGGTCGCGCAGGACCTGATGACGATGGTGGAAAACCGCCGTCTGCAGGACATGATCTGCGACGTGAAGGTCCCCACCGAGACCGCCGTCGAGGACGTGTTCGACAAGCAGGGCAACAAGATCGGGGAAAAGGAAGTCCAGCATAAGGTCTACCCCGGTTATGTGTTCGTCAAAATGGTCATGACCGACAGCACCTGGTACATTGTGCGCAACACCCGCGGCTGCACCGGCTTCGTGGGCCCGGCTTCCAAGCCGGAACCCCTGTCCGAAGAGGAAGTGGCCAAGCTGGGTGTGGATATGGTTGCCGAACCGTCCATCGATTACGCGGTGGGCGATACGGTGGAGATCACCGCCGGTCCGATGGAAGGTTCCGTCGCCACCGTCGAGGAGATCGACAAATCCGCGCGCAAGGTCAAGGTCAAGATCACCATGTTCGGCCGCGAAATTCCGGCCGAGCTGGAACTGTATCAGGTCAAGCTGCTGTAACAGCAGAAGCGGCAGATGTGCCGCAGCCCGCAATTTTCGGTAAAAACCGCAGGTCGGTTTTTATAGGGCGCGTTCCTGCGCCCGTGGGAGGCCCCACAGGGGCCGTAACTCACCACAAATTATGGAGGTGCAAATATCATGGCACAGAAAATCACTGGCTATATCAAGCTGCAAATCCCCGCCGGCAAGGCGACTCCGGCACCGCCCGTTGGTCCTGCTCTGGGCCAGAAGGGCGTCAACATCATGTCCTTCACCAAGGAATTCAACGAGCGTACCAAGAACCAGATGGGCATGATCATCCCCGTCGTCATCACTGTGTACGCTGACCGTTCCTTCAGCTTCATCACCAAGACCCCGCCGGCTCCGGTCCTGATCAAGAAGGCCGCCGGCATCGACACTGCCTCCGGCGTGCCCAACAAGAACAAGGTCGGCTCCATCACCCTGGCTCAGGCCGAGGAGATCGCCAAGACCAAGATGCCTGACCTGAACGCTGCTTCTCTGGAAGCCGCCGTCAGCATGATCAAGGGCACCTGCCGCAGCATGGGCGTCACCGTCGAGGGCTGAGGCCGCCGCAAACGTGGGAGGAAGATTCCGATACACCACATTATGGAGGAATGAGTAATGAAACACGGTAAGCATTACGTCGAGAGCGCCAAGCTCATCGACCGTACCAAAGTATACGATCCGCAGGAGGCCCTGGAGCTGTGCTGCAAGACTGCCCGCGCCAAGTTCGACGAGACCGTCGAGCTGCATGTCCGCCTGGGCGTTGATAGCCGTCACGCTGACCAGCAGGTCCGCGGCGCCGTCGTGCTGCCCAACGGTACCGGCAAGAACGTTCGCGTCATCGCCATCTGCAAGGGCGACGCCGCCAAGGCTGCTGAGGCTGCCGGTGCGCAGGAAGTCGGTGATGATGATCTAATCGCCAAGATCCAGGGCGGTTACCTGGACTTCGACGTTCTGGTCACCACCCCGGACATGATGGGCCGTGTTGGCCGTCTGGGTAAGATCCTGGGCCCCCGTGGCCTGATGCCCAACCCCAAGGCCGGCACCGTGACCCCCGACGTGGGCCGCGCTGTCACCGAAGCCAAGGCCGGTAAGATCGAGTACCGCCTGGACAAGCAGAACATCATCCATGTGCCCATCGGCAAGGCCTCTTTCGGCGCC
>CAUEKL010000292.1 GCA_959018215.1 uncultured Gemmiger sp. | reverse complement strand
CATTTATTCCGTCTGTTCTGCAGGGATCATCTGCAGGAAAGCAGCTTCGTCAATGACCGGAATTCCCAGAGTACGGGCCTTTGTCAACTTGGACCCTGCGGCTTCTCCTGCCAGCACATACGATGTTTTTTTGGAGACCGACGAACTTGCCTTGCCGCCATTGTGCACAATCAGGGCTTCCGCTTCCTGCCGGGACAGCGTGGGCAGCGTACCGGTAACCACAATAGTTTTCCCGGCCAGCGCAGTGCCTTTCTTTTCTCCGCGCCAGGTCATATTAACACCGGCTTCCTGCAATCGGTGCAGCAGATCCACTGTACCGCTTTTGGCAAAAAATTCAGTCACACTCTGGGCCATAATGCCGCCGATGCCTTCGATCTCTGCAATTTGTTCATTGGAAGCCTTGCTCAGTGCCTCCATGGACCCGAACCGTTCCGCCAGCAGAGCCGCCGCCTTGTCACCAATATTACGGATTCCCAGGCCGAACACCAGTTTGTCCAGATTATTCTGTTTGGAATTTTCAATAGACGTCAGCAGATTGGAGGCACTCTTTTCCTTGAACTTATCCAGAGTGAGCAGGTCCTCTTTGCGAAGAGAGTACAGATCTGCCACTGTATGCACCAGTCCTTTGGCCGTCAGCTGCTCGGCAACCGCCTCACCCAGGCCGTCAATGGCCATGGCATTGCGGGAGGCAAAGTGGATCAGGTTACGCAGGCTCTGCGCCGGGCATTCCGGGTTCACGCAGCGCAGGGCGGTTTCTTCCTGCAGGTGTACCACCGGTTCGCCGCAGGATGGACAAACCGCAGGCATGGCATAGGGCACCGTATTTTCTCCGTGTTTGGCCACACCGATGACCTCGGGAATAATATCACCAGCCTTGCGCACTTCAATGGTATCCCCAATGCGTACATCCAAGGTACGGATGATATCTTCATTGTGCAGACTGGCCCGGGATACGCTGGTACCGGCCAGGAATACCGGGTCAAATACAGCTGTGGGAGTCAGCACGCCGGTACGGCCTACCGATACTTCAATATCCCGCACCACTGTCTGTTTGACCTCCGGCGGATATTTGAAGGCAATGGCCCACCGGGGAAATTTGTTGGTACTGCCCAACGTTTCCCGTGCTGCCAGATTATTGACCTTGATTACGGCACCGTCAATGTCAAATTCCAGATCACCGCGCATCTGCCCGATGGTCTCGATCTCCTTGATCGCATCTTCAATAGAGTGATATACACTGTAACGCGGTGACACAGGGAACCCAAGGCTCTTGATATAATCCAGCGTTTCGTGATGCGTGGCAAACTCCCGTCCCTGGACCCGCTGGAGATTGAACACAAAAATGGAAAGGCCGCGGGCCGCTGTGATGCGGGCATCCTTCTGGCGCAAAGACCCCGCCGCTGCATTGCGGGGATTCTTGAAGGGAGTCTTTTCTTCCAGTTCCTGCTGTTCACACAAAGCAAAGAATGCTTTATGGGGCATATAGACTTCCCCGCGCACCTCCAGAAATTCCGGCGCATCCGGCAAAATCTTGGGGATGTCCTTGATGGTAGCCAGGTTTTCGGTCACATCTTCCCCTACCAGGCCATCGCCACGGGTAGATCCGCGCACAAAACGACCATTTTGGTACTCCAGGCTGACAGAAAGCCCGTCAATCTTGGCTTCCACCACATATTCCGGCTGGATTCCGGCATCCCGCACCCGCTCATCAAAGTCCCGCAGCTCGTCAAAGGAAAAGGCATCCTGCAGGCTTTCCATCTTGACAGCATGGGCCACCTTGCTGAATTTACTGCTTACGCCTTCATTAACATGCTGGGTAGGAGAATCCGGTGTGATCAGTTCCGGATATTCCGCCTCCAGGGCTTTCAGTTCCCGGGTCAGTGCATCGTACTCAAAGTCTTCCAGTTCCGGGTTGTTATCCATATAATATAAACGGTTGTTGCGCTCAATTACCGTGCGCAGCTCTTTAACCCGTTCGCGCGCTTGCTCCAGTTGCATAGTTTCTCTCCGTTTTGCAGTCTCAGAATTCTTCCACAGTATACCACAAACAGACATCCTTGTCATGTCTGATCAAGGACGATTTACGGTGTCATCAGCAATGGTTTTTTGGCTTATTTTAAAAAAAGTCAAAGAACTTTCCAAAAAAGTGTTGACAAGCAGGTACTTCCTTGCTATAATTATTTCCGTTGCCTGACGGCAACGCAAAAGCTTGGGGGTATAGCTCAGCTGGGAGAGCGCTTGAATGGCATTCAAGAGGTCAGCGGTTCGATCCCGCTTATCTCCACCAAAAGCACCAACCTTTCGGTTGGTGCTTTTTTCTTTGTTGTTATGGGATTGTGGGCGGTTTCGTGTACCGAAACCGTCCGCTCTTTCTGTTTGTGCGGCGGAACATCTCGCCCAATTTTTTCATCTCGTAATGAATGAATAACGAATCACCTACTGTGTAAGGCCGATAGCATGAGGAACTTCTGTCAAAAATCCATGCTTCCTGCCAAAAGGTCAACTCCGTTCATTCGTCAAAACCAAAAAATCAATCTTTCATTCTATCTATACTGTTACAATGATGTTCCGCGGCCATCGGCAGGCTCTACCTTGTATTTCTGTATCCAGGAAAGACCATCTTCGTAGTTCAAAGAGCCATCTGCAATACCAAACCCCAAAGAGATCAGGTCGTCATCAGAATACTCCATTCAGAATCACTGCTTTGCCGTACTCGTCGGCGATTCGCGTTGCCCGGGAAAAATTTTGGTTGGCTTCTGTTACAGAAATCATCTCTTTGGGAGCAAGCGTCATAGAAATCACCTAAACCATTATATACCACAAATAGGTAAATTAGCCTATATATTTCTCAATAAAAAATAGCGAACCTCTTCCGAAACAGAATGGGAAGTTACCATACGTCTCCGAAGATGTGAGCGGTGCAGAATACTTTTGCTTTTGCGGCCATTGGCCGGTATTTGAAATTGGATATACTGGCTGCCATGCATTGCTTTACAAAAGGTCACTTGGAATTGTACGCTCTTTGAAGTAA
>CAUEKL010000291.1 GCA_959018215.1 uncultured Gemmiger sp. | reverse complement strand
GCCTGATTGATGCGGCCGCCCCCCTGCCCGGGGCGGAGATCACCCTGGAAGCCAACCCGGATGTAGTCACTCCCGAGTCCCTGGCCGGATTCCGGGAAGCCGGGGTCAACCGGCTGAGCTTCGGGGTGCAGAGCGCCTCGGATTCCCAGCTGCTTACCCTGGGCCGCACCCACACCGCCGCCGGTGCCGCCCGTGCCCTGACCTGGGCACGGCAGGCGGGGTTCGACGACCTGTGCGGGGACATCATGCTGGCCTTGCCCGACTATACCTACGGCGAATTCGATGCCACCCTGGATCTGTTGCAGTCCGGCGGATGTACCCACATTTCGGCTTATCTGCTCAAGATCGAGCCCGGCACCGCTTTTGCCCGGCACCGCCCGGAGCATCTGCCCGACCCGGACGCCGCAGCGGATTTTTACCTGTATGCGGTGCAGCAGCTGGAAGCCGCCGGATACCGCCAGTACGAGATCAGCAACTTTGCCCGCCCCGGGCACGAGGGGCGCCACAATCTTTTGTACTGGAACTGCCGGGATTACTGGGGCGTAGGCCCCGCCGCCCACAGCTGCATCAACAAGGTGCGGCGCTTCTGGCCGGACGATACCGACGCCTTTGTGGCCGGAACCCTGACCGAACAGGAGGAGGGCATCTGCGACGCCGAGGATTTCCTGCTCATGCAGCTGCGGCTGACCGCCGGACTGGACTGGGAGGAATATGTGCGCTGGGGCGGTGCCCCGCTGGATGCCCGGCGTAAAGCCTTTATCCGCCAGTGCGTGGGGCACGGATACGCGGAATTTGATGGCCGTCTGCTTCGCCTGACCCCTGCCGGGATGGTAGTGCAGAACGCCATTCTGGAAGAGCTGATGTGACAAAAGGCCCATCCCGGAAAAGAAACCGGGACGGGCCTTTTTGTTGCAAAAAAGAGTTCAGCGGCGACGCCAGGTACGCACAGCCTGCCACAGCAGCCAGCCGGACAACCAGGCACCGCTGCGGGCAAGAGTGCCGACCCACAGGGGCAGAAGCGCAGAGAGGTTGCCGCCCATTCCCCACACCGAAGTGAAGAACCAGGCGATCTGGACCAGGAACGAACCCCCGCCCAAAATCAGAGGCACCAGCAGCCGCTTGCGGGAGCCGCCGCGCGCCGGTCCAAGCAGGAAATAGCCTCCCACCAGGGTCACCGGCCAGCAGACCGTGCTCAAAACATCGAGAGCCGTGGTCGGGGCACTGACAAAAATGGCCGTGGGTCCGTCTGCCCCGCCAATCACACCTATGCTGACGGCCTTGTTGCCGGGCGTCAACCCATTGACCGCCAGAATCAGGATCAGAAAAACGGCCAATAGCAAGAACGCCCAACGCCAGGGGCTGGCAGTGTTCCGGTGATCGGCAAATTCCCGGTTGAGGGTATCGGCCAGGGTGCGGGCGTCCCCCAAATCAGCCTGAATGTCTGCCAGTGTCTCCCCGGCATCCAGGCGGCTCTGCAGGTCGCTGGCCAGGTCATTCATCACCCGTAGCCGGGTGGTGCGGTCCAGGTGCAGGTGCCGCTCCACCGTGTTCACATATCGCTTGACCTCATTCATGGGGTTTCCTCCTTGCAGAATTCTTCCACACAGGCCGCAAAGGCGTGCCAGGTTTCCAGTTGCCGGGCCAGCATCTGCTGCCCCAGGGGGGTGACGGTGTAGACCTTGCGGGGCGCCGGACGTTGCTTGCCCGGCTCGGTGTTTTTCCAGGCAGAGGTGATGCAGCCCTCATCCTCCAGACGGTACAGAATGGGATACAGGGTTCCTTCTTTCAGCTCCAGCATACCGCCGCTGCCCTGCCGCAGCCGCTGGATTAGTTCATACCCATGAGAGGGGTGATCTGCCAGCAAGCGAAGCACCAGCATTTCCAACACACCCTTTTTCAGCTGTTGGGCAAACCGGGCGGTATCCGGGACAGACAGATTGGGCATAGGCATTTCCTTTCCGTCGATATATACTTAGCTTTACTAAATACATGCTACCACATAGTATTGATATTGTCAATCTCTGTCCAAATGGATTTCCGGCAAACAAAAAGGCAAGGCTCCGTGAAACAGGAGTCTTGCCTTTTGTTTTGTATCAAGCCTGGCAGGGGTGCAGCTGCACCACCGGCCATCCCAGCAGTGCAGCGGCGGCCGCATCGTGGGTGACCAGGACCGTGTCCCGCCCTGCCGCCAGGCGGCAGACGACCGCAGCCGCCTGGGCGACCAGTTCGGCGTCCATGCCGGTGAACGGTTCATCCAGCAGGAGCGTCTGCGCCCGGGGGCACAACAGCGCCCGCAGCAAAGCCACACGGCGCTTTTGCCCACCGGAAAGACGGGCACTGGGCAAAGCCAGGTCCTTGTCCCCGAACCCAAGCACCCGCAGTTCCCGCTCCGTCGCCTCGGGGACTCCGCCGGTAAGGACGATATTTCCCACCGCGGTAAGCTGAGGGCAAAGACGGTTTTCCTGAAAGACCGCACCAATGGGACCCACACCGGTAACGGTGCCGCCGTCGGCGGTTTCCAGCCCCATGAGGATGCGTAACAGGGTGGTTTTACCGCAGCCGGAAGGGCCCATGAGAACCAGAGGGCCTTCCACCTGCAGGTTCAGGTCTTTGAGCACCGTGCGGGTACCGAAGCACTTTTTCAGGTGTGCCACTGTGATACTCACGCAGCCTTCACCTCCCCGCAAAGCCGGACTTTGAGCCAGCGCAGACCCCGGGCCGCCACTGCTGACAGCAGCGCCGACAGCAGCACGATCACCAGGGTCCAGGCAAAGACATCCGGGGTGGACAGGGTGATTTTTGCCCGGTAAAGGGCATCCCCCACACAGTTGTCGGGCAGGCCGATGACCTCGGCAGAAACACCGCTCTTCCAGCACATGCCCATGGCTGCAATGCAACTTTCGCACAGGGAGGGAAAGATGCCCGGCAGCCAGATATACCGCAGCCTTTTGATCAAAGGAAGCCGATAGACCCGGGCCATTTCCAGAAGCTGGGGATCGGTGTCGGCAATGCCGCCCATAACGCCCGCGTAAATC
>CAUEKL010000290.1 GCA_959018215.1 uncultured Gemmiger sp. | reverse complement strand
GCCGTTGATCGCGGTGATTTCCACCTTGGTGTAGGGCTGACGATGACCCTTGCGGACCATGCTGCCCTTCTTGGGACGATAAGTCAGGATGTTCAGCTTCTTGCCCTTGCCGTTCTTGACGACCTTGGCAACAACGGAAGCGCCGTCCACGACGGGAGCGCCAACCTTGACGGAACCTTCCTCTCCCACGGCCAGGACCTGGTCGAAGGTGACTTCGGTATCGGCCTCGGCATTCAGCTTCTCGACGTAAACAACATCGCCGACCTTGACGCTGTACTGCTTGCCACCGGTTTTGATAACTGCGTACATGATGGTAACCTCTTTCAATAAGTCTCGCTGGATGTGGGGCGGCGCCGGGGCGCACTTTCAGAGCCCATACCATGCGGCTTATATAGCTTACCATAGAATGTGGGACAAGTCAAGCGGTTTTATTCGTCCAAAGGCAGATTTTTTACTGCTGCTTTTCCCAGATGGCCCGGGCGGCGGCCACGGTGTTCTTCATGAGCATGGCCCGGGTCATGAGCCCCACCCCGCCGGGTACGGGGGTGATGAAGGCAGCCTTCTCACTGGCGGCGGCAAAGTCCACATCCCCGTGCAGTTTGCCGTCCGCGCCCCGGTTGATGCCTACGTCAATGACCACCGCCCCGGGTTTGACCATATCCCCGGTGATGAAGCCCTGACGGCCCACCGCGGCCACCAGGATGTCCGCTTCCCGGCAGATGTCAGCCAGGTTCCGGGTGCGGGAATGGCAGATGGTGACGGTGGCGTTGGCCGCCAGCAGCAGCAGGGCTGCCGGCTTGCCCACGATGTTGGACCGGCCCACCACCACGGCACGCTTGCCGGAGATGTCGATGCCGGTGGACTGGATCATCCGCAGGCAGCCCGCCGGGGTACAGGGGGCGAAGCAGGGCTCCCCGGTGAGCAGGCGGCCCGCATTCACAGGGGTAAAGCCGTCCACATCCTTCTCCGGCGGGATAGCGGCAATCACCGCCGACTCGTCGATATGGGCGGGCAGAGGCAGCTGCACCAGAATGCCGTGGACGGTGTCATCCGCCGCCAGGGCGTCGATGCGGGCCAGCAGTTCCTCCTGGGTGGTGGCGGCGTCCAGCCGGATGACCCGGCTCTCGATGCCGCACTCGGCACAGTCGTTGGCCTTGCCCCGCACATACACCTGGCTGGCCGGGTCCTCCCCCACCAGCAGCACGGCCAGGCAGGGGGCCACGCCCTGCTCTTTCAGCTGCTGTACTTCGGCGGCGGCTTCTGCCTTGACGGCGGCCGCCAGTTTCTTTCCGTCGATGATGGCTGCACTCATGTTCAGCACTCCCCTCTTGTGTTTTGAAAAGTCCCCGGCCGACAGATGCGGTGCGGGGACGGTATGAGACGATTTATTCGGGCTTGGTTTCCGCCGGGGTCTCCGGTTCGGCGGCGGGTTCTGCCGCAGGCTCCTGCTCCGAAGAACTGGTATCCTCTTCGGGCACAGCGCTCAGGTCCAGCTCCTTCAGCCGCCGGTTCATGGCGGCGGTGGCGGCCACAAATTCCTTGTGCCCGGCGTTGGCGGGCAGGGTATCCGGGGTGAACCGGTCCCCTGCCTCCTTCTGCTTTTTCAGGTCATCCACAGCCAGGGTGACCAGGGGCGGGGTGTGGCCCCGGGACTTCTGCAGGCCGTAGACCAGCAGTACCACGGCCGCCGCCACGGTGACCAGTGCCACCACCTGACTGAAGCGCAGGTTCGTGTTGCCGATGAGCAGCGAATCGGTGCGCAGGCCCTCGATCCAGTAACGGCCCAGGCCGTACCAGATCAGGTACATCAAAAACAGCTGCCCGTGGAAGCGGCGGTGCCGCATATACAGAAACAGCACCAGAAAGCCGAACAGGCACCACAGGCTCTCGTACAAAAAGGTGGGATGCACCGGCTGGCTGGGGTCCACGGTGACCCCCTGGGCGGCCAGGGTCTGCTGCACGTTGGTCAGGTAGCGATAGGTGCCTTCGCTGTACATGCCCCAGGGCAGGGTGGTGTTGCAGCCGAAGGCTTCCTGGTTCATGAAGTTGCCCCACCGGCCAATGCCCTGACCGATGAAGAAGCCCATACCCACCACATCAAAGAGAGGCAGCAGCGGGACCTTGCGCCAGCGGGCGGCCAGGCCGCCGAAGACGAAGGCGCCGATGATACCGCCGTAGATGGCGATGCCGCCTTCCCGGATGTCGATCATCTCCCACAGAGATTCGTACTCGAAGGGCGCCATAGCCACATAGGCGATGCGGGCGCAGACAATAGCCAGGATGGTGCCGATGACCACCACATCCACCAGGCGGTCGCTGTTGATGCCGAAGTCCGCAGAATAGTGGAAGGCGAAAGCCATGGCCAGCAAAAGACCGGCGGCGATCAGGATGCCGTACCAGTACACGTTGAAGCCGCCGATGGAAAATGCCACGCGATTGAGGGTGAACGCCAGCCCCAGGCCGGGGAATTCTACATGAAACACTGTATCCATGGATCTGATCCTCTTATGTTATTGATTTTGCGGCTCGATCTCCACATAGGTCATGCGGTCCTCGCTGAGCATGGACTGCAGAGCCGCGTCGGCATCGGCCACGGTCAGGGTGGCCAGGGCCTCGATCTCATCGGCCAGGGTGTTGCCCCGCAGGTGGGCGCTGGCCAGGGCTTCGGCGGCGTCCTCCACCCCTTCCAGGTCGGCAAGCATCTCGCCGTACATCTGGTTTTTCACCAGGGTGAAGAGCTCCGGGTCCACGCCCTCCCGGCGCAGACGTTGGATCTCCTGCCGCACCATCCCGGCCACCGCCCGGGGGGTCTCGCTCTCCCCGGTGAAGGCGATGACGCAGCAGCCGGAGGTGCTCACCGTATCGCCGCTGAACTCCGGATTGACCAGGGCCTGGTCATAGAGCTTGCGGTACAGAGAAGTCAGCCCGCCGCAGACAAGGTCCGGCAGCATGTCGGCCAGCATCTCGGTGCGCACGTCTCCGCGAGGAATGGGTGCTTCCCGGAAGGCCAGGGCAAAGCAGGGCTTGTTCACCGGCATGGAG
>CAUEKL010000289.1 GCA_959018215.1 uncultured Gemmiger sp. | reverse complement strand
CATGTTCCGGGCCGCCCAGTCCATCTCCGCCGGCCAGTGGCTGGGTGCGTACGATTACCTCACCCTGTCCAAGTCCATGTTCTTCCCGGTGTGGCTGGCGTTCCTCAACGCTCTGCACATTCCCTACCTGCTGGGCGGCGTGGGGCTGTGGTGCGCCGCCGCTCTCTTTGCGGCCTTTGCCTTCTCGCCTTTGTGGGAAAAATGTCCCGCGGGGCAGGGAAGGGCCGTGACCCTGGGCCTTTTTGCGGCCCTGGCGTACCTTCCCACCTCCTGGGCATCCTATACCCTGCGGGTCTACCGGGATAACATCTTCCCGGCACTCTGCCTGCTGGCCTTCGCCGGGTTCTCGGCGGCGGCGCTGCGGGTGCTGCGCACCGACCGCACCCCCCTGTGGCCCTGGCTGCTGGCGGGTGGCGCGGGCCTCACCGCCGGGTATCTCAACCGGGAGGACGCCGGGCTGTTCCTGCTGCCTTTCACCGTTCTGGCCACCCTGGGCATGCTGGGGGTGGCGGTGCGCCGCCGCCGCTGGACCCGGGTGCTGGTACAGCTGCTGCCTTACGCCATGCTGGCGGGGGGCATCGGCATCTTCTGCGCCCTGAACCAGGCGTATTACGGAGTGTTCACCCTCTCCGATTTCTCCGGCGGCGCCTTTGCCGACGCCATGGGCGCCATGAGCCGGGTGGCTACCGACGCCGAGGACCCCATGCTCAGCGTCCCCGCCGACGCCCGGCAGAAGCTGTATGCGGCGGTGCCGGAACTGGACTGCCTGTCCTACTGGCTGGAGGAGGACCCCCAGATGCTCAACGACTTCCGGGACCCCGAGCTGGAGGACTACCGCGCCGGCAGTTTTTATTGGGCGATCCGGAGGGCCGCGCAGTACGAGGGAATTTACGACACTGCCGCAGGCGCGGAAGCGTACTGGCAGACGGTGGCGGACAAGGTCAACGCCGCCTGTGAGGACGGCACCCTGCCCACCCGCAGCGGGCGGCGCAGCGGCACCACCCAGCCCATCCGGGCGGAATATGTGCTGCCCACCCTGAAAGAAAGTGTCCGCAGCCTGGGATGGGTGCTCACCTTCCAGGACTGCGCGGCCTACGAGACCCAGCGCTCCATCGGCACCCCGGAAGACTTTGCCCAGTGGTCCGGGTACCTGCACTGCGGGCTGAACGGCGCCGCCGAGGCGGGCAAGGACACCCCCTACTACAGCCCCAACCAGAAGCTGGCCTTCGGTCTGTTCGGCGCTCTGCGCCTGGTGTGGGCCTTTGGTTTGCCGGTGTGCTTTATCCTGGCGGTACTTTTCTGGCTGCGGGCTCTGCCGGAGCGGGTGCGCGCCGCCCGGCGCTGCTTCACCGCCCTGGTACCCTGGGCGCTGCAGACCCTGCTTCTCTTCATGGCCGCCCTGCGCTGCGGCATGATCGCCTTTGTGGAGGTGTCCAGCTTTGGCATCGGCACATCCACCATGTATCTGGCAACGGTGCAGCCGCTGCTGGTCCTGTTCACGGCCCTGAGCTTTGTGTGGGCCGCTCAGCAAAGGAGGAACCCCCATGCCGCTGGATGATCTGGTAATTGTGGGCGGCGGTGCGGCCGGACTCATGGCCGCAGGGGCCGCCTGTGCCCGGGGGGCTTCGGTCACCGTGCTGGAGCACAACCCCAAAGGACCGGGGCAGAAACTGCTCATCACCGGCAAGGGCCGGTGCAACGTCACCAACGACTGCGACCCCCGGGAATTCCTGCGGTATGTGCGCCGCAATCCCCGGTTCCTGTATTCCTGCCTTTACGCCTTTCCGCCCTCGGCCGCCATGGAATTGTTCGAGTCCCTGGGCGTGCCCCTCAAGACCGAGCGGGGACGCCGGGTCTTTCCCCAGAGCGACCGGGCTGCGGATGTGCTGGCCGCCCTGCGGCAGTACGCAGCGGACGCCCGGTTTGTGAAGGCGGACGCCGAGGACCTGCTTCTGGAGGATGGCGTCTGCAAGGGGGTCATCGCCGGGGGCAAGACCTACCGGGCCCGCCATCTGCTGCTGGCCACCGGCGGAGTGAGCTACCCCGTCACCGGCAGCGACGGCAGCGGCTACCGGCTGGCCGCCCGGGCGGGGCATACCATCGTCCCGCCCCAGCCCAGCCTGTGCAGCCTGGTCTCCCCGGACCCGGCCTGCCGCAAGCTCATGGGCCTGTCCCTGCGCAACGTCACCCTGACCCTGCTCCGGGACGGCAAACCCCTCTTCACCGAACTGGGGGAGGCGCTGTTCACCCACTTTGGCCTGTCCGGGCCGCTGGTGCTCTCTGCCTCCACCTACATCGACGATATCCACGCTCACAAATATGTGTGCGAGTTCGACCTCAAACCCGCCCTGGATGAAAAGCAGCTCTATGACCGCCTGACCCGGGATTTTGCGGCGTTGGGCGGACGCAGCGCCCAGGGCGCCCTGGAAAAGCTGCTGCCCCATTCCATGCGCCCGGTGGCGGTGGAAAAGTGGGGCGTGGACCCGGCCACCCGGGCCGCCCAGATCACCCGGGAACAGAAGATGGCCCTGGTGCAGCTGTGCAAACACTGGGCTGTGCCGGTCACCGAGCTGGGGGACCTGGAACACGCGGTCATCACCGCCGGCGGCGTGGATGTGCGGGAGGTGGAACCCAAGACCATGGCCAGCAAGCTCTGCCCGGGGCTGTATT
Source organism: uncultured Gemmiger sp. (assembly GCA_959018215.1). Lineage (GTDB taxonomy): Bacteria > Bacillota > Clostridia > Oscillospirales > Ruminococcaceae > Gemmiger. The sequence goes on along the minus strand of CAUEKL010000289.1, from coordinate 381 downwards.
TTGCCGGGGAGATCCTGGACGTGGACGCCCGCACTGGCGGGTACAATCTGCAGATCGCCTGGGCCACCGCCCGGGCTGCGGCGGCCGCTGCGACGGAAGCCGACCAATAAAAAGGAGCGTTTTCTCATGATCTCTGTTGCCATCGACGGCCCTTCCGGGGCCGGCAAGTCCAGCATGGCCCGCCGTCTGGCGGCCGACCTGGGCTACACCTATGTGGACACCGGTGCCATGTACCGGGCCATCGGGCTGTATGCCCGCCGGGCCGGTGCGGATACCAAGAACGCCGACGCTGTGGCCGCCCTGCTGCCCCAGGTCAAGCTGGACATCCGCCTGCAGGACGGCACCCAGCACATCCTGCTCAACGGGGAGGACGTGACCGAA
>CAUEKL010000288.1 GCA_959018215.1 uncultured Gemmiger sp. | reverse complement strand
GAATGGCCGAAGCCACAATGTTGGCGGTGATGATGTTGTACACTCCGCTGGCCTTGTCCGAAAGGTCGCCCACCAGCACTTTGAACCGGTCCTGCACCCCGTTGCGCTGGGCGTTTTCCCCGGCGGTGCGCACGCACATGGGGTCGATGTCCACGCCCTCGGCCTCGGCGGCCCCCAGCTTCAGGGCCGCAATGGCCAGAATGCCGGACCCGGTACCGATGTCCAGCATCCGCTCGCCGCCCTTGACGCGGGCGTCCAGCACCTCCAGGCAGAGGGAAGTGGTCTCATGGGTGCCGGTGCCGAAGGCCATGCCCGGGTCCATGGTGATCACGGTGCGGTCGGTCTGGTATTCCTCCCAGCCGGGCACAATGGCCAGACGGGCGCCGATGTCCATGGCGTGGTAGTATTTTTTCCAGGCGTTCTGCCAATCCTCCTGTTCGACACCGGCGGTGGAAAGGGTGTATTCGATGCCCGAAGCATCCAGCCGCTCCCGGAACAGGGGCAGCACCTCGGCCAGGTTTTCGTCCGGGGCCAGGTACATGTGCACCTTCACGATATCCCGGGGCTGGTCCAGCAGGTCCTGCTCGATCAGGTCCACATGGGCGATCTCCCAGGCCTGCTGTTCCAGATCGCTGTAATCTTCAATATAAATGCCGCCGTTGGCCACCATGGTGGCAATGGCTTCGGCGGTGTCGGCGTACTTCTGGGGTACGGTGATGGTAATATCGGTCCACTCCATAATTCGGAATCCTCCTGCTGCAAGATAGTTGTATTATACCGCATCCCACGCGGCTTGGAAAGGGGCGCTTTGTATGAACCTGAGGCTTTTGCCGCTGGACGCGGCACAGACAAAAGAGGTGTATGACCGCTGGATGAAGGCGGATTTTCCGCCGGAAGAGCTCAAGCCCTACACCAGCATGGCCCAGATGATGGAAAAAGGGTGGTATGAACCCCTGGCCCTGCTGGACGGCACCACCGGCGCCCTGGCGGCCTATGCCTTCCAGACGGTCATGCCCGGATGCCGGTGTGCCCTGCTGGATTACTTTGCGGTTTTGCCGGACCGGCGGGGTCACGGCACCGGCACGGCGGCCCTGGCAGCCCTGGCCGGGTATTACCGGGACCGGATGGATGCCCTCATCATCGAGTGCGAGCACCCCGCCGAAGCCCCGGACCCGGAAACGGCCCGGCGGCGCATCGGGTTTTATCTGCGGGCGGGGGCCCGCACCACCGCCATCGAAAGCCGGCTCTTCGGGGTTCGGTATCTGGTGTTGGCCCTGCCCTGCGAGGACACCGTGGCTGATACGGCAGTCAACGCTGACCTGCGCCGCATCTACCGGCTGACGGTACCGGAACCCTACTACCGGGGCAACGTAATATTTTACGGCGGCTGAGGGCATACTGGGAACAAACACCTTTTATAAAGGAAGTGTTCCCGTGAAACTGGACCCCAAAACCTATGCCGAGATGGTCCGCCGTGCCGTGCCCCATTCTCCCGTCCTCAAGGACTGCCTGTGGTCGTTCCTTGTGGGCGGGGGCATCTGTCTGGCAGGGGAGATTCTCCGTCAGACCTATCTCACCTGGTACGATGCAGAGATGGCCGGTACCCTGACCAGCATCTCCCTGATCTTTGCCTCGGCGGTGGCCACCCTCTTCGGCTGGTACCAGAAACTGGCCACCCATGCGGGGGCGGGTACCCTGGTGCCCATCACCGGCTTTGCCAACTCGGTGGTCAGTCCGGCCATTGAGTTCAAGACCGAGGGCTGGGTCACCGGCATCGGCGCCCACATTTTCGGGATCGCCGGGCCGGTTCTGGCCTTCGGCACCCTGGCCAGCTGGGCCTGGGGTGTGATCTACTGGGCCATGAGCAAGGGAGGGTGAGAAGCATGTCGGTCCGCCGTAAAGATACCATCGTCTTTGAGCATCCTCCGGTCGTTTCCGCCTGGGCCGCCGTGGGCGGCAAGCGGGAAGGGGAGGGGCCCCTGGCCTCCGGGTTCGACCTGCTGGTGGAGGATGCCTCCTTCGGCCCGGAGGGCTGTTCCGGCTGGGAAAGTGCCGAGACCATGCTCCAGTCCAAGTGTGCCAAGATCTGCCTGCGCAAGGCGGGCATCTGTGCCCGGGAGGTCACCTTGGCCTTTGCCGGGGACCTGCAGGCCCAGTGCACCGCCAGTGCCTACGCCATGCGGGCGCTGGGCGTACCCTTTGCCGGGCTGTACGGGGCCTGCAGCACCATGGCGGAATCCCTCTGCCTGGGAGCGGCTTTTGCCGGGGCCGGGTACAGTGAACGCACCCTGGTCATGACCAGCAGCCACTTCTGCGCCGCCGAACGCCAGTTCCGCACCCCCCTCACCTACGGGGGCAAGCGCACCACCACCGCCCAGTGGACCGCCACCGCTGCCGGGGCCTGTCTGCTGCGCCCGGCGGGGGCGGAGGGCATTCCCGTGCTGTCGGTGACCTTCGGCCGGGTACAGGACTACGGGGTGCACGACATCAACAATATGGGGGCCGCCATGATGCCCGCGGCGGCATCCACTCTGCTGGCCTATTTTCATGCCTTTGATGCGGCACCCCAGGACTTTGACGCCATCCTGACAGGGGATCTGGGGGAGGTGGGCAGTGAACTGCTGCGCACCCAGATGCACCGGGAGGGGTACGATCTTTCCAACCACTGGGACTGCGGCTGCCTGCTCTACGATACCTCCCGCCAGAACGTGCAGGCGGGAGGCAGCGGTCCGGGCTGCAGTGCCGCGGTACTGTGCGCCCGGGTTCTGCCCCGGCTGCAGCGTGGGGAGTGGAAGCGGGTGCTGTTCCTTTCCACCGGCGCCCTCATGAGCCAGACTACCTTCCTGCAGGGGGAGAGCATCCCCGGCATCGCCCACGCGGTGGAGCTGGGCGCACCGAAGGAGGTGGGAACCGTATGAGTTACCTGTGGGCATTTGTCATCGGCGGCGCCATCTGCGTGGTGGGCCAGCTGCTGCTGGATTACACCGCCCTGAGCCCGGCCCGCATCCTCACCGGCTATGTGGTGGCCGGGGTGGTGCTCAGCGCGGCGGGGCTGTAT
>CAUEKL010000287.1 GCA_959018215.1 uncultured Gemmiger sp. | reverse complement strand
GTTCCAGAAGGTGGCGCAGGAGTACGGCCGCATCGACATCCTGGTGAACAACGCGGGCATGTCCGATTCCACTCCCTTTGACAAATACGACGAGGCCACCTTTGAAAAGGTGATGGACCTGAACGTGAAGGGCGTGTTCACCTGCGCTCGGGCCGTGACCCCCATCATGCAGGCCCAGGGCAGCGGTGTGATTCTGAACACCAGCTCCATGGTTTCCCGTTACGGCCAGCCCAGCGGCATTGCCTATCCCACCAGCAAGTTCGCGGTGAACGGCTTCACCCTGTCGCTGGCCCGTGAGCTGGGCAAGTACGGCATCCGGGTGAATGCGGTGGCCCCCGGCATCACCGATACCGACATGATGCGCGCGGTGCCGGAACACATCATCAAGGCCCTGTGCACCCAGATTCCGCTGGGCCGCATCGGCAAGCCGGAAGAGGTGGCCAACGCTTTCGTGTTCCTGGCCAGCGAGATGGCCAGCTACATCACCGGCGTGGTACTCAGCGTGGATGGCCTGGCCCGCACCTGACCCGGTTTTACAGCACAACAAAACGGAGGGAAGCCGGGGCTTCCCTCCGTTTTGTATTTCATGGTATAATCGTGGGAAATAAAGCAGAAAGCGAGGATATCGCCATGGATCAGATCGAATACACCAACAGCCTCCCGCTGCGCCGTCAGGCCTGGAAGCTGCTGCTGCGGCGCACCCTGCTCAGTCCGCTGGGCTTTGCGGCCGTTCTGGGACCGCTGTTTCTGACGGTGCTGGGCATCCATGAACTGTGGCTGGCCTACTGGGGCTTTTACTACATGGGCATGGATTTTTCCTGGTACGGCTGGCAGACGCTGGCCTATATGCTGCTGTTCCTGGGCACCGCGGGCTGGATGACCTGGCGCATGGTGAAAGGCAACCGCAGGGCGTACCGGCGGTTTCTGGACCAGCCGGAGGACGTTCGGCGTCTGGTGTTCAGCCAGCATATCCTGCGCATCTACCGGTCCGACGGTTTGCAGCTGCTGGCTGTTCACTGGAACAAGGGCATCCGGGTGGTGCCGGGCCGCGATCTGGTGCTGCTGTGCGCCGGGCGCAGCTGTGTGGCGGCCATTTCCGCCCGGGAGCTGGAGGAGCAGGGAGGTCTGGCACAGCTGCAGCGCACCGTGAACGAGCGGGTGCGCGATGCCCAGCCGCTGGACGAGACCCTCTGGCGGTCGCTCATCACACCCCGGCCGGGCCTTGTCTGGGGTGTCAGCTATTCCATTGCCGATGCCTGGAACCGCCGGATGCGGTGGCGCCTGGCGCTGGGCGGCGCAGCGGCAATGTTCATCGTCCTGCTGCTGATGCCCGGCGGGCTTTTGGTCAAGGGAATTACCGCGGCGGTGGTACTGGGGCTTGTGGCCGCTCAGACCAATCCCCGGCGGCGGGAAAAAGCCACCATCCAGCAGGGCGGACCCTCCGGCCTGACCAGCATGCCCGCCCGCTTTGAGCTGTATGAGGACGGCATTCAGCTTGCTCGGGGCGAGGAGGGCAGCTTCTGGACCTGGGAGCGAATCGACAAGGTGAAGGACCAGCAGGGCACGCTGGTGCTGAAAAAGGATGGCGGAGTCATCACCCTGCTGCCGCCCCAGGCCTTCGCCGATGAGGCGGAGCGCCGCCGGGTACTGGAATTTATCCAGGCCCGGGCGGGCCGCCGGGAATAAGTGGACCGGGTCAGGCGGCTTCCTCGTGCTCCGGCATATAGAGGGTGAGCCGCCGCATGGTGATGAAGAAGGCAATGACCAGCGGCACCGCGCTGCCGGTCCAGGCCATGGGGTTGGCCAGGCAGGCGCCGGTGAAGCCGAAAGGCCCCGCCAGGCAGACCGAGCAGACGCCGCGCATCACCAGCTCCATGATTCCGGCAAAGGTGGGCACAAAGCTCTGGCCCAGGCCCTGCAGGGAGTAGCGGAAGATGAACAGCAGCGCCAGCACCCACATGGACACGGCCACAATGCACAGATAAATATAGGAAAGGCCGGTTACCTGGGTGTCGTGGCCCACGAAGAGGGTGGCCAGCTGGCGGCCGAAGGCCAGGAACACCACGCCCATGAAGGCGGACCAGGCCAGGGCCATGAGGCTGCACTGCACCACGCCGGTGCGGATGCGGTGCAGCTTGCCCGCGCCGTAGTTCTGGGCCACAAAGGTGCCCATGGCAAGGCCGAAGCTGCCCAGGGGCAGGGTGCCCAGGGATTCCAGCTTGTTGGCGGCGGTAAAGGCAGCCACCGCGGTGCTGCCCAGGCTGTTCAGGGCGTACTGCAGTATCAGCGAGCCGATGGCGATGATGCTGCTCTGAAAGCCCATGGGCAGACCCATGTGCAGGTGGCGCAGAATCTCCCGGCGGCTGAGCCGCCAGTCGGACCGGTGCAGCCGCAGAGCGGGGAAGGCCTTGTGAATGTAGACCACGCAGGCGGCTCCGGCCAGCAGCTGGGCAATCACGGTGGCCACGCCCGCGCCCATCACCCCCAGCGGAGTGTAGAGGATGAGCAGCACGTCCAGCACGATATTGATCACGCAGCCCGCCACCAGAAAGTACAGCGGGGTCTTGCTGTCGCCCAAAGCGCGCAGCACGTTGGAGACCACGTTGAACAGCATGGTGGCCAGAATGCCCGCGAAAATCACCATCAGGTAGCGGGTGGCGTCCTCCAGAATTTCCGGCGGGGTCTGCAGCAGAACCAGAAGCTGGCGGGTGCCCGCCACGCTGATCACCGTGAGCACCACGCTGATCACGCCGCCCAGCACCAGGCTGGCCGCGTAGCTCTGGCGGACCCCGTTCTCATCCCCCGCACCGAAGCGCTGGGCAGTGAGAATGGAAAAACCGGCCGACATGCCCTGGGCAAAGCCGATGATCAAAAAGGTCAGGCTGCCGGTACAGCCCACCGCGGCCAGGGCGTTCACACCCAGCATCCGGCCCACGATGAAGGCGTCGGCCATGTTGTAGACCTGCTGGAACAGGTTGCCGATGAACAGCGGTAGGGCGAACAGCAAAATCAGTTTTGCCGGGGAACCGGCGGTCATGGATTTGGTCATAACAGTTCTCTCC
>CAUEKL010000286.1 GCA_959018215.1 uncultured Gemmiger sp. | reverse complement strand
TGTCCGACTACATCAACGAAAACATCCTGCCCAACTACACCACCACCAACCAGGTGACCGACCGTGCCGCCGCCGACGGTGATTCGGTGAACATCGACTTTGTTGGTTCCGTGGATGGGGAAGAATTTGACGGCGGCTCCGCCCAGGGCTATGACCTGACCCTGGGCAGCGGTTCCTTCATCGACGGCTTTGAGGACCAGATCGTGGGCCACATGCCCGGCGAGACCTTTGATGTGAACGTCACCTTCCCCGAAGATTACCAGGCCACCGATCTGGCCGGCAAGGATGCCGTGTTCTCCACCACCTTGAACTACATCTCCGAGACTGTGACCCCCGAACTGACCGACGACTTCGTGAAGGAAAACCTGAGTGAAACCCTGGGCATGAGCGACGTGGCCACCCTGAACAGCTACATTTCCAACATGCTGCTGTTCGACCAGCAGACCAGCGAGCTGTATACCCAGCTGAGCGACACCCTGAGCGTACAGGGCGAAGTTCCCGCCGAGCTGACCAAGTACTTTGAGGACTATTATCTGCAGAATCCCTACCTGTACGCCCAGATGACCGGCATGACCCTGGACGCTTTCCTGCAGGCCAACGGCTACGACAGCGCCGCCGCCTACCTGGAAAGCTCCCGTCAGTATATTGACGGCGCCATCCAGCAGACCCTGATCATCCAGGCTCTGGCCGAGAAGTACGGTATCACCTGCCCCTCCGACATTCTGGACAGCAAGTTCCAGGAGTACTTCGGCAGCAGCGATTCCAGCAGCTATGTGAACTACTACGGCGAAAACTATCTGAAGATGAGCGTTCTGAACCGCCTGGTGATGCAGCAGCTGGTGGACGAGGTCAACGCCTGATTTCCCTTTTGATGTTCCTTTTCTAACGGCATAAACCCCAACCGTCCCGGGATTTGCTTCCGGGACGGTTTTTTCTTTGCCCTTTTGCTTGACAGTGTGCGCACCCGATGCTATACTGTGGCCAAATCCGACATTTAGATATTTTTCTAATTATCTCATTCGTAACAGGGAGGTACCGCAGATGGGAGACGCCTTCAAAGCTCTGGCCGATCCGACCAGGCGCAAGATTCTGGAACTGCTGTCCCAGGGAGAGATGTCCGCCGGGGAGATTGCCGCCCACTTTGCCATGGCGAAGCCGTCGGTGAGCCATCATCTGAACATCCTGAAAACCGCCGGGCTGGTGACCGACGAGCGCCGTGGGCAGAACATTGTGTACTGCCTGAATCTGACGGTGTTTCAGGAAGTGGTGAAATGGTTTTATGATTTTGGATTCATGAAGGAGGAGACCGATCATGAAGAGCAATAAACTGTACTGGGCCTTGGGGGCTGTATGCGCCGTGAATCTGCTGGGCCACGCCCTGTGCCTGCCCATGATGCCCGATGAAGTGCCCATCCACTGGAACTGGGCCGGTGTGGCCGATGGATTCGGCCCCAAGTGGAGCGCTTTGGCCACGGGCCTTCTGCCCTTGGGACTGTTGCTGTTGTTCCGGGTGATGCCCGCCATCGACCCCAAGGGCGAAAACTTTGCCAAGTTCCGGCCCATCTGGAGCGGGACGGTTCTGGCCACCGTCTTGTTCTGCTGCGCCATCAGCTGGCTGAGCGAGCTGGCAGTCTTCGGCATCCTGAAGGACGGCAGCGGTGCCACCGGACTGCTGGTGGGCGGCGGTGTCGGGCTGTTGTTCATTCTGCTGGGCAATTATATGCCCCGCATCAAGCAGAACTACACCTTCGGCTGCCGCACCCCCTGGGCCCTGGCGGACGAGCACAACTGGAACCGCACCCAGCGCATGGGCGGGTTCGTTTTTATCGTCATCGGTGCCGCCACCCTGATTGCCGGGGTATTTGCGGGGGCGCTGGGCTTTTCCGGAACACTCATTGTGCTGCTGGGGACCACCCTGCTGGGCTGCGTGTGGATCTACCTCTATTCCTTTCTGGTATTCAAAGGACTGATGAAATAATTCCGCCAGGTCCTCTCCCCTTTTTGAATCAATAAACGAACAAGCCCCCGGCCTGCCGTGTATGGCAAGTCGGGGGCTTGTGTTTATGCTTCAGCTATGGGTCGTCAGGCAGCGATCAGCGCAGCACCAGGTTGCCGTTCTCGGCATCCACGGTGAGGGTGTCGCCGGCCTGGTTTCCACCGCCGATGATCTGTTTGGCCAGCATGGTCTCCACATGAGACTGGATATACCGCTTCAGCGGACGGGCACCGTAAATGGGGTCGTAGCCGCCGTCGATGATGGCATCCTTGGCCGCGTCAGTGACCTTCAGGTTCAGCTGCTTGTCAGCCAGACGCTTGCGCAGGTCGTTGAGCATCAGATCCACGATGCCGCCGATCTCCTGCTTGGTCAGGCTCTTGTAAATGACCGTGTCGTCCAGACGGTTGAGGAATTCGGGACGGAACTGCCGCTTGAGCAGGGCGTCGATCTTCTCCCGGGCTTCGGCGGAAATCTCGTTGCGGCCCTGGGCACGGCCCTCTTCCAGGTCTTCCAGGATGATATCGGAACCCAGGTTGGAGGTCAGGATCAGGATGGTGTTCTTGAAGTCCACGGTGCGGCCCTGGCTGTCGGTGATACGGCCGTCATCCAGCACCTGCAGCAGGATGTTGAACACATTCGGGTGGGCCTTTTCCACCTCATCGAACAGCACCACGCTGTAGGGATGACGGCGGACGGCCTCGGTCAGCTGACCGCCTTCCTCATAGCCCACGTATCCCGGAGGGGCGCCGATCAGGCGGGACACACTGAATTTTTCCATATATTCGGTCATGTCGATGCGGATGAGGTTCTTCTCATCATCGAACAGGGCCTGGGCCAGCGCCTTGGCCAGCTCGGTCTTGCCGACGCCCGTGGGGCCCAGGAAGAGGAAGCTGCCGATGGGACGGCCCGGGTTGGCGATACCGGCACGGGAACGCAGGATAGCGTCCGAAACCTTCTGCACCGCTTCGTCCTGGCCGATGACCCGCTGGTGGAGCACTTCGGGCAGACGCAGCAGCTTCTCCCGCTCGCCTTCCACCAGTTTCTCTACCGGGATGCCGGTCCAGCGGGCCACGATGCGGGCGATCTCCTCGTCGGTGACACGGTCCCGCAGCAGGCT
>CAUEKL010000285.1 GCA_959018215.1 uncultured Gemmiger sp. | reverse complement strand
GTGTGCGGACCTGGAAGGGGGGCGCGGAGCAATGAGCCTGCAGGATAAGCTGGACCGTCAGGAGTACGACGAGGTATGGAGCCAGTATTGCGGCTTTCTGGACCTGAGCATGGAGGAATACATGGCCATTCAGCGGCGGCTGATGACCGAGCAGATTCAGCTGTGGAGCGGCTGCATGCTGGGGCAGTCCATCCTGAAGGGCAAAAAGCCTGCCACCATTGAGGAGTTCCGCCGCATGGTGCCCCTGACCAGCTACGAGGACTACGCCGACATTCTGCTGCGCAAGAACGCCAGTATGCTGCCGGACAATCCGGTCATCTGGATTCAGACCACCTGGGAGGGCGGGCGGCATCCCATCAAGCTGGCCCCCTACACCCGCAGCATGCTGGACACCTTCCGGGACAATGTGGTGGCCTGCCTGATTCTGAGCACCAGCCGCAAGAAGGGCAGCTTCAATGTGGACAAGACCGACAAGGTGCTTTACGGCCTGGCCCCGCTGCCCTATGCCACCGGCCTGTTCCCGCTGGCGCTGAACGAGGCCATTGATATCAAGTTTCTGCCCGCCGTGAAGGACGCGGTGAACATGAGCTTCAGCGATCGCAACAAGCTGGGCTTCAAGATGGCCATGCAGCAGGACGTGGAATATTTCTTCGGCCTGGGCAGCGTTGCCTACGCGGTCAGCCAGAGCCTTCCCCAGATGGGCGGCAAGGCGAGGCTGAAGCCCGCCGCTCTGCCCAAGTTCCGGCCGGATATGCTGCTGCGCATCGCCCGGGCAAAGAGCCGCTGCAAAAAGGAGAACCGGCCCCTCAAACCGAAGGACCTGTTCCATCTGAAGGGCTTCATGGTGGCGGGCACCGACAACCGCTGCTACAAGGACGATCTGGAGGAGCTGTGGGGCGTGCGGCCCATGGAGCTGTTCGCCGGCACCGAGCCCTCCATCATCGGCACCGAGACCTGGACCCGCAACGGCATGTATTTCTTCCCGGATACCTGCTTCTATGAATTTTTGCCCATTGCCGACACCATCCGCCTGATGGACGAGCCGGACTACACCCCCCGCACCTACCTGATGGATGAGGTGGTGCCCGGCGAAATCTACGAGATTGTGCTCACGGTGCTCAAGGGCGGCGCCTTCGCCCGCTACCGGGTGGGCGACACCTACCGCTGCGTGGGTCTTTGCAGCCGGGAGGACGGCACCAGCATTCCCCGCTTTGAGTACGTGGACCGGGTGCCCGCCATCATCGACATCGCGGGCTTTACCCGCATTTCCGAGCAGGGCATCCAGAACGTGCTGGACCTCTCCGGCCTGCCGGTGGTGGGCTGGGTGGCTCTGAAGGAGTACACCGCCGAGAACCGGCCCTACTTCCATCTGTATGTGGAGGTGGAAAAGAGCGAGTTTTTGAACCGGGCGGTGAACACCCAGGTGCTGCGTGACCTGCTGACCACCTACTTCAAGTACACCGATCAGGACTACCGGGACCTGAAAAAGATCCTGGGCATGGACCCGCTGAAGGTGACCATTCTGCGCAGCGGCAGCTTTGCCGAATACTGCGCGGCCCACGGGCGGCCGCCCCGCCACATGAACCCGGACAACTACGCCATGGAGGCCCTGCTGCAGAACCAGCGCGCCGGAACCTGGCGGCCGGGCAGGAGGTGATTCCAATGGACATGTACGGATATATCTCGGCCATCGCCCTGTTCATCTACGCGGCCATCTTCCTGGTGGTGCTGGCCAGCCGCAAAACAAGGGAGCTGTGGTCCTTTCTGTGGCTGCTGGTGACCATGGTCTGCTGGGCCGGCGGCTCCATGCTCATGCGCTGGCAGGTGGCGCCCTCCTATCAGGTGTGGTACCATGTGTCCATTGCGGGCCTTTTGCTCATGGCCTGCGCCTACTACCGCTTCTTGAGCGACTTTGTGGAACAGGCTGCCGGAATCTGGGAGAAGATTTATCTGCTGGTCATGGCGGCCATCATTGCGGTGAACGTGAAGACCGGCTTTTTCCTGGCCGCGCCCCGGCTTCTGGACCGGGGCGACGAGGTGGTGTTCGAGTACACCATCACCTGGCCGGTGCTGCTGCTGTTTGTTGCGGTGGGCTGGGTCATGGCCCACAGCCTGTACCATCTGTGGAGCGCCTACCGGGAACGGCCCTCCTACCGGGGCCAGTTCAAGCCGGTGACCCAGGGCATTGTGCTCATGTTCGCCGGTCACGCGGCGCTGCTGCTGCCGGTGTTCGCGGGCTTCCCCATCGACATTCTGGCCGGTGTGGGCAACGCGCTTTTGCTGTTTTACGCGCTGGTGAAAAAGCGGCTGTTCAAGCTGCGGCTGCTGGCCTCCGAGAGCGTGTGCTACATGGTGGGCCTGATGCTCACCTTCATCCTGTTCTATAACCTCAAGCCCTACCTGATGAAGCATCCGGAGGCGCTGGTGCCCGCCGCGGGCGACTATGAGGTGATTCTCTTCGCGGTCTTCTTCTTCGTGACCGCGGGCATCTTCTCCTGGCTGTGGCGCAAGCTGGTGAACAACGTGTTCGTGCGGGAGGAGAACCGCCAGAGCGAGGCGCTGAACGAATACAGCACCGCGGTGGCCCGCCTTTTGAACGTGCAGGACATCCTGGAAAAAACTGTTGAGGTAATCCGGGAGGGGGCCAGCGTGGGCGGTGTGTACGTGTGCACCCGCAACGCGGCCACCGGCGACTATGACGCCCGCTACAGCGACCAGCCCCTGAAGGACCTTTCCTTCTCCATCCGGGCGGACAGCCCGCTGGTGCGGGTGCTGCGCCGCAGCCAGTGCATCAGCTGGCGGCAGTTCGAAACCACCGTGGACTACAAGGCCATGTGGGACAGCGAGAAAAACCAGCTGCGCTACCTGCGGGTGGCGGGCGGTGTGGCGCTCACCGGTGAGGAGGGCGACATGCCCGGCCTGATTTTGGTGTCCGAGGGTCAGGGCAAGCACCGGGTCAGCGGCCAGGATATGCAGTGGATGCTGTCGGTGGCTTCGGTGGCCTCCATGGCCCTGAAAAACGCCGCCCTCTATGAGCAGGCCTACCACGAAGCCCGGGTGGACGACCTGACCGGCCTTTTGAACCGCAAGCACTTTTTGCAGGTGCTGGAGGAGCAG
>CAUEKL010000284.1 GCA_959018215.1 uncultured Gemmiger sp. | reverse complement strand
CGGGAAGGGGAAACTTGGTTGGCTGTAACAAAGCGTTGCCAGAAAATAATACAAAACATTATTTTCAACTGATCGTATAGCACGCACGCGCAGCATCCAGGAAAAATATTTCCATCCTGCCGTAAAGAGCAGAGAGCAGGTGCCCTGTGGCACCGGCTCTTCTGCTCTTTTTGTTTTATGTTCTGCCGTAGGGTGCAGGTCACCACCATTTGCAAGACTTTTTTATGTCCAAAGAAAGGTTATTCAATGCGTGGAATTTTATTTTTTAAATAGTAAGGTTTATTTCCTATTTAACCATTACGATAGAGGCAGGGCAACGGAAGGGAGGTGGTGCGATGGATGCAATGGAGCGTCGATGTCAGATCATCGAAATCCTGTGCGATGCAAAAATGCGCGTTAAAATGCGAGATCTGGCTTCCCGGTTCAATGTATCCATCCGCACCATCCGCACCGACGTGGATGTACTCTCACTTACATATCCCATTCAGACCACAAGGGGACGATACAATGGCGGAATCGGCTTCATAGAGGGATACCGACCAAAAAATGCGCGGCTCACCCCGACGCAGCGTGACTTTCTGTATCGGATCATGCGAAAAGTTTCCAAGTCTGACCAGGAGATCGTACAGAGCATTCTTCACGACTTTGCCCTGACGCAGTAGTACTGCCCGCACCTTGACAACCGAATACCCAGCACGGAGGTACGTTCCCGGTGTAAGAAGCGTGATCAGAGAAGCGCCATGACGTACAAGCTCATACCCGGCAAGGTGGCGAGATTGTACCGAGCGATCCATTCTACTGAAAAAGCAGCGAGAGCTGCTTCGCCATGATCTGCATGGGAGATAATGATACCCTGTTTGCCCCGCACGTCAGACGGGGTGGCCGACCTTGGGTTGCAATCCTTAGACCTCTGGAACGCCAGTGAAGGCTGCGCAAGCGGCTGCCTAACGAAAGTGAACCGTGTTCCCAAGTGCCAGGGGGCGAGCGGCAAATATGGCATTTTTTTTCAAAAGAGCATCAACTCGCAGTTGATGTCGAACCCGTGCAGCGCAGTGCAGACTGCTGCGCTGCATCATTTTGCCATCAACTCAACGGAGGAGATGATTCATTTGACAAATCCAGAAACCGGATATGAGAAAACCCACCGGCAGGCGGAGCGGATCTTCCGGGAAGTATTTCCGGCCAGGGGGATGGCCGTGCGGGAAGGGCAGATACACTTGTGCCACACGATGCTGGATGCTCTGTTTGGCCGGGATGTAGCCCTGTGTGACGCCGGTGTGGGTCTGGGCAAGACCTATGCCTATCTGGTCGCCTGCGTTTTGTGGCAGCTGCAAAGGCCGCGCCCGATGCAGCGCCCGGTGGTGATTTCCACGGCCAGCATCACGCTGCAGAATGCAATTCTGGAAGAATACATACCGTTTTTATCCGATGTTTTAATACAGAACGGATATATTCGAGATCCGATCTGTGCCGTGTTGCGAAAAGGAAAGGAACGTTTCGTTTGTGATGTGCGGCTGCTAATCCGCCAAAAACAGATTTCAGCAAGAGGAAAACGCTTTCGTAAGCGGGCCACCATGCTGGGAGAAGCCAAGCAGTGTCTGGACCTGGACAGGCTGCCGAATCTGCCTCACTATGAGCGTCGCCTGATTTGTGTGCCGAGTCACTGTGGCCGCAGCTGCGTCGCACATACGGACTGCCGCTACCGACAATATCTGAAAGCATCCAACGGGCCTTCGGTCACGATCCAGGTTTGCAATCACAATTACTTGCTGGCAGACGCGGCTCATCGGAAAAACGGCTGGACACCGCTTTTGAAGGATTACCAGGCCCTGGTGATTGATGAAGCCCACAAGCTGCCGGAAACAGTACGCCAGATGAACACCCGGCGAATTTGTTCGGCAGAGTTGCTTGCCTATGAAAAAATGCTGACAGCCGGTCATTGCGGGCTGAGTGCGCAGAAACTTCGAACCGTCACCCGGGAATTCTTCGCGGCATTTGTGCCGCCGGAAACGAAAGCAGAACGGGCAATACCGCTGCAACAGACAAAGGCCGGAACCGCGGCGCTGCAGCATCTGGACAAAGCAATCGGCGAAATTCTGAAACAGAGGCCCGAAGCAATGCCCCGAGGACTGCGCGGCAAACTAAGCGCAGTACAGCAGCTGATACCGCTGTTCTTAGGTACAGACAACACCTTTGTGCGCTATCTTACCTGGCACCGAGAAAGCGGTGTGGCCGGCGTGGACCTGTGTGCCGTGCCGTTTGATCTGCCCAAATGCCTGTCCTCGGCGATTTGGGACGAGCAGAAGCCTGCGATCCTTACTTCGGGCACACTGGCAGTGGGGGAAGATTTTTCCCATGCCGAGAAACGGCTGGGCCTGGACCGGGGCACGCCGCTGCGCACCCTGAAAGTCCTTTCACCCTTTGATTACAAGAAAAACTGTATGTTGTATTTCCCGGAATCCCGGCGGTGCAAGAGTGAACCGGAGGAGGAGCGCATTGCCCGGCAGATCGAAGAACTGGTTTGTGCGGCAAACGGTCACACGCTGGTGTTGTTCACATCCTATGACCAGATGGGCCATGTCTACGAAAAGCCGAAGGACAAACTCCCTTTACCCGTTTTGCAGCTGCGGCGCAATGCACAGAGCTATCTGCAGCAGTTCAAACAACTGCCCAATGCGGTCCTGTTCGCCAGCGGTGCCTGTTGGGAAGGAGTGGATTTCCCAGGAGATATGGTTTCTCTGCTTGTGATCCCGAGGCTTCCGTTCCCCGTGCCCGATCCGCTGGGAGAAGCGCTGCGGACGCAATACGGCGATCTTCACAGTTATATCCAGACCGAGATCGTGCCCGAAATGCAGATCAAGTTGCGTCAGGGCTTTGGCCGTGCCATCCGCACCGAAACGGATAGCTGTGTGGTGGCAATCCTCGATCCCCGTGCGGGCCCCGGCGGGCGCTACCACCGGGCAGTGCTGGACGCATTGCCGGAAATGCCCGTTGGCGCCTCGCTCCGGGCGGTCCGTAAATTTTACCGGAAGCATAAAAGCCCGGAATACTTTTTGCCTAAATTATCCAGGGAGGTAGATTTATCATGCGAGCCATCTGTTTTATCCAGGAAGTCAAAA
>CAUEKL010000283.1 GCA_959018215.1 uncultured Gemmiger sp. | reverse complement strand
CTCTTCCGCTTTTGCAGTCCCTGGTCGGCTCACTGTCTTCCTTCTTGCAGTAACGCTGCTCCTTGTGCTGGCGGCCCCCGGTGTTCGGGCTGCAGAATGGTCCCCGGATACCTCAACTTACGTAGATGAGGCCCAAAAGGATATTGCCGCCGCTGTACAATGGGATTTGTCCGCGGTGGGGGAATGGCTTTGGGATGCCGTCCAATCGTCGCTGGGCGCACCGGTACGCCTGGCAACGCAATGCGTTACCTTTCTGCTATTGTCCTGTGCTGCCGGACTGATCGCCGGGCAGGGAGGCTGGCAGAAATGTATTGATGCCGTTTCGGTGCTGGGATTTGGCGCTATCAGCCTTGCCGGCATGATGGACCTGGTTTCTCTGGTGGGACAAACAGCTCAGGAATGTCAGACCTATCTCATCGGTTTTATTCCGGTGTACAGCGCAGCTGCCCTCGCCGGAGGGCAGACCGGCGGCGCCGCCGTATACAGTACCATGTTCTATGCCATGTCCGCTTTTCTGTCCGGTGCAATCCGTGTGGTGCTGATGCCGGTGATGCAAATTTACTTTTGTTTCGGTCTTTCGGCAGCAGTCTGGGGCAATGCCGGCATTGCAGAAGCCGCCGACCTCTTTGCCAAGTGCCTTTCCTGGCTCCTCAAACTGTGCGCCGCATTGTTCAGTTTTGTGCTGGGGTTGCAGAATATTCTGGCCGGCACCATGGATAACACAGCCATCCGAGTGGGGCGCGGTGTTCTCAGCGGTGCAATCCCTGTGGTGGGAGATGCAGCCGCGGCGGCGCTGACCGGTGCTGTCAGTGCCCTTCAGATGCTGAAAGGATCCCTGGCGCTGACCGCCGTCCTGGCCTTGGGAGGATTGTTCCTGCCCGTATTCCTGCGTTGTCTGCTCTTTTATCTGAGCTTTTCTGTTGCCGGCATTGTAGCCGCCGGCAGCGGGCAGAAACAGTGTCATCAGATTTGCGGCAGTTTTGCCCAGGGGGCACGGCTGTGCGGTGCTATCCTGACGCTGTATTTCTTTATGGTGTTTTTGTCCACCGCTTTATTGTTGATTACCGGTACGGGGGGATGATGGATGCAGATGATTCGCCAGATGGCCTTGGGAGTGTGCCTTTTATGTGCCATATCCGGAATGATCCGGATATTTTGGCCGGACAATCACTTTAAGCCGGTCATAAATACCGTTTTGCTGCTATATATTCTAACGTCGGTACTGCAAACCGGCACAGAAACCGATTGGAGTTCGGTTGTCAAAGAATTGCAGCAATTCGACACGAAAATCCCGACAGCCGCCGATATGACGGCTTACAAGGAGCAGCTGGGTCTGGATGTTTCGGTAGGAGCGTTGGAAGCCTTGTTTGAAGAAAAGGGAATCAAGGCTGACTTGGAACTGGAAAACGGCACGCTTCACATCGCCCTGGCAGAAACTTCCGACAGGGCTGCGGCTCAGGCTCTTCTGGAAGAGAACAGCGGTACGCTTCCCTTTGTACTTGAAACAAAAGGAGGGGAGTGAAGTGACTGAGATTTGGACCAAAAAGCTGGCTCGTCTGCTGGAAGAACTGCGCAAACGGCTGCCGGCAGAGAAGAACCGGGTCAATCTGCTGGTAGCCGCCGGGTTGATCGGCATGGCGTTGCTTTGTCTGTCGGAATGGCTGCCCGCCGAACCGACCGCCGCTTCTTCCGAACAGGAGCCCGCGGTTTCCTCCGGGCAGTCCGACGGGCAGTTTTACGCCACAGAACTGGAACAGCGTCTGCAGGACCTGATCCAGAAGGTGGATGGCGCCGGGCAATGTCGGGTCATGGTCACTCTTTCTGCCGGAGAGGAGACCGTTTACGCCACGGATACGGAGCAGGGAGAAACCTCCAGCCGCAGCGAACATGTTGTACTGGGGGATGAAGCTCTTATAGAAAGCGTACAGGCGCCCGAGATACTGGGCGTTGCCGTTGTGTGCGAAGGCGGAGCCGATGTTCGTGTGCAAAATACCATCACCGAGATGATCCGGGCACTGACAGGAATCGGCGCCAATCACATCACCGTCACAAAACTGGTCACATCGCAATAAAAAAGGAGGCAATACATGATGAAACTGCAACATAAAGGCCGCGGCGTGACCCTGGCCACGTTGGTACTCGCATTGGGGGCGGCCGTGTATATGAATTGGAACTTTGCCAAAAACGCTCCGGATACCGCAGGCATCGAACCGGAAGCGGTCTCCGCCTCCGTCCAGACCGAAGATGTGGCAGTATATGATCCGCTGGGCACCGAGCCGGCCGAGGAGACCGCCAACAAGAATTACGGGGAAGCTCAGCTGGTCAGCGCCAGCCAGGATTCCGGCTCCGACTTCTTTGAGTCGGCCCGTATGGCCCGCACAAAGGCCCGGGACGAAGCCCTGGACTCCATCCAGAAAACCTTGAAAAATACCGGTCTGAGCGACGAGGAGAAAGAAAAACTGACCGAAGAACTGGAACTGCAGATCAGCAACATCACATCCGAAACCAGTCTGGAAAACAAGTTCAAGGCCAAAGGCTTTGCCGACTGTGTGGTCACCCTGGGCCCCAGCCGGGCCGACGTAACCGTCATGACTGAAAATGATGCTTTGAGTGCCGACGAGGTGACTCAGATCCGGGATGTACTGCTGGCCAGCTGTAAAGGTCTGGAAGCTCAGAACATTACCGTCACCGAAGTGAAGTAAAACACCGGCCGATATTTACAAAAAAAGTTTTGTATGGTATAGTATGTTTAATTAAACAATGAATATCGGGGCGTATGTGACGCGCCGCGAACAACAGGAGGTAAGACCCATGGATGTGCGCAATACCGTGGCGGGCAGCCTGCAGATATCAACCGACGTAATTGCCAAAATTGCCAGCGTAGCTGCCCTGGAAGTGGACGGCGTGGACGCTGTTTCTTCCGGCAACATGCAGAGCGTACGCGGAATTCTGAGCAAGACCAGCCTGCACAAGCCCGTGTCTGTGGAGATGGAAGACGGCGTTGCCATGGTCACTTTGCACATTATCGCCAAATACGGTTCCAAAATCATGTCCGTAAGCAAGAAGGTGCAGGAAAACGTCAAGCAGACCATCCAGAATATGTGCGGCATTACCGTATCTCG
>CAUEKL010000282.1 GCA_959018215.1 uncultured Gemmiger sp. | reverse complement strand
GCTTTGCGGCATTGTCAGACAACTTTTTCTTGCGGAAACAAACTTGAAATTGACGAAATGTCGCCTGATCTTTAGAAAGTGGAGGATCAGCTGCCTGATGAGCTCCTCTAAATTCAGTATACGACGCTGTTTTTAGGACTGCAAGAGGTGGTTTTATTTTCGTGAAAATGACAAAACAGGGTACGAAAAAATTATAACTTGCGCTGAAAATCCATATTTGTGCGGAAAATGTTAAAAAACTATTGACGAAAAGGGAGAAAATTGGTAAATTTATGGCAGCGAAATTGTTGTCGGACAACTACCCCGCGGTGCCGGCCCGCGGCGGGGAAATGTCTGACAGCCACATCGGCCCGAACGGACTCTGCGCCGGGCTGAGAAAAATGTTTCTAAGGAGGAAATGAAACTATGTTGGACCCCAAATACATCCCACTGTTTGTTGGCGGCTTTATTGCATGGATCTGCTTCATGATCTTTGTGGGCTGGATTACCAGCCGCGGCAAGAGCGAGGGCAGCAGTTTCCTGACCGGAGGCGGTAACCTCGGCTTCTTCCTGATCTTCTGCACCGTTGGTGCTACGATGATCGGCACTGGTTCTTCCATGGGCGCGATCGGCAACGGCTACAACCACGGCTGGGGCGGCGCCATCTACGGCTTGGGCGCATCGGCAGGTATCCTTTCCATGCTGCTGTTCACCAAGGCAAAGAACAAAGGATTCCTGACCATGTCTGAGGAAGCGCAGTATTACTACGGCGGCAAAAAGATCATCCGCCAGGTCATGGGCTTCATGATGTTTGTCATCGAGATCATTTGGCTGGGCAACCACCTGAACGGCGGTGCCAAGTACTTGGCTTACGTCACCCAGATGCCGGACGTTACCTGTAAGATCATCACCGTTCTGGGCTTCGGCATCTACGTGTTCATCGGCGGCTACATGGCTGTTGTTACCACCGACGCTGTCCAGTTCATCGCCATCCTCATCGGCTTCCTGACCATCGCTTTCCGTGCCATCCCCATGGCAGGCGGTTACCAGAACGTGGTGGATACCTTCACCGCCGTTGGCAAGCCTGGCGCAATGACCTTCTACGGCCTGGGCTCCTACGGTGTCATGGCTGCCATAGCACTGGTCTTGTCCACAGCCATGGGCGTTATCGGCACCCCCACCCACCGTACCCGTATCTACACCTCCAAGGACGAAAAGACCGCTCGCAAGGCCTTCCTGGGCCAGGGCATCCTGCTGTTCGGCTGGAGCTTTGTTACCGCCATCATCGGCATGAGCTGCTTTACCATCGCCACCATGAATGGTGATACCTTGGCCAGCGGTGACTACGCCTTTGCTTACATGGCTACCAACGCACTGCCCCCGGTGGTCGGCATGCTGTTCATGATCTGCGGTCTGTCCGCTACCATGTCCTCCGGTGACTCCGACGCTATCTCCGGCGTTACCATCCTGCTGACTGACGTGTACCCCAGCATCACCGGCAAGACCATCAAGGAAGAAGATTACGCCAAGGTCAGCCGTGTCGCTCTGATCTGCACCCTGGGCGCTGCCTTCTTCATCACCCTGTTCGTCAACGACGTTATCGGATACATCTCCACCATCGTGGGCGCCTTCCTGCCCGGCGTGGCTGTGGCTATGCTGCTGGGCCGCTTCTGGAAGCGTGTCAACTGGCAGGGCGGTCTGGCCTGCATCGGCTCCGGTACTTTGCTGGGCGTGCTGATCCTGGTGCTGCCTTCCTTCAAGAACTGGATCAACGCCACCATGGGTGGTCCGGCTGTGCCTGCTACCATCGTTTCTCTGGTGTTCGGCATCGTGGTCTCTCTCATGTTCTCTGCTGACACCACTCCCGAGGATGTGCGCCTGAAGCACGTTATGAACGACCGCCGCGGCACTGTCGTGGAAAAGGTCGCTGCTGCAGAGGCTGCTGCTGACGCAGAAGAAGATCTGTAAACTTTATCTGGCCGGCAAACTGTAAATCTGTTTCTCCGAGAGGGGCGAGGGCGTGCGCCCTTGCCCCTTTCATCGTTTACGGCAGGGCTGCCTTGCCGCAGGGCAAATTCATAGCAAGAGGTAACCTATCATGAAACGTATTTTGATCCAGAACGGTACTATATATGATGGCCTGGGGGGTCAGCCCTACCAGGCAGACCTGCTGGTGCAGGACGACCGCATTGTCCAGATCGCTCCGGGCATCACGGAACAGGCTGACCAGGTCATCGACGCCACCGGCAAGGTGGTGACCCCGGGGTTTGTGGATATCCACCGTCACCATGACGCAAAACCCCTCAATGACCCTCACTTTGGAGAGGTGGAGCTGGCCCAGGGCATCACCACGGCGGTGGCAGGCAACTGCGGCATCAGCATGACCCCCCGGCCGGAAAAGGACGCCGACGCCCAGGCCTATTATTCCTTTGAGGAGGCCGTTATGGGCCCCATCGGTCTGGACGGCCCCCACACCTATCCCCAGTATCTGGAGGCTCTGGGCAAGACACCGCTGCCCATGAATGTTTCGGCCATGATCGGTACCGGAACCGTCAAGATCTGCGTCAAGGGCTTTTCTGACACCCCCTACACCCAGCAGGAGCTGGATGCCGCCCGGGCCCTGATTGAGGAGGCCATGGCCGCCGGAGCCCCCGGCGTGTCCCTGGGCATCATGTACCTGCCGGAGTGCTATTCCTCCACCGATGAATTTGCCTATATTCTGGAACCGGTGGGCCGCTATCACCGCGTTATTACTACCCATATCCGCGGCGAGGGGGACAGCATGGTGCAAAGTGTCCGGGAGGTCATCGAGATCGCACGCCGCGTGGGCTGCGCCTTGGAGATCAGCCACTTCAAGAGCTGCGGCATGAAGAACTGGGGTAAGGACATCCACACAGCCATTGCGGACATTGAGGCTGCCCGGGCTCAGGGCATGGACGTGACGGTGGATTTTTACCCCTATGAGGGGGGCAGCACCGCCCTGACGACTATGCTGCCTCCGGTATTCGTGGCCGGCAACATGACCCGCGCGCTGGAAAAGCTGGGCACCCCCGAAGGCGTGGAGGAGTTCCGCCGCACTAGCAGTGAGTTGTATGACGACTGGGACAACTTCTGCATCACGCTGGGCTGGGATCGCATCATCATCAGC
>CAUEKL010000281.1 GCA_959018215.1 uncultured Gemmiger sp. | reverse complement strand
ATACCTCCCGATTTCGGTGGAATATTGACCGGACCGCACACAGGCGCCGCCCCCTCGGGCGGCACAGCGGCCGGAACAGGTGCAGGGAATTTGCTTACTTCTTGGCGGGTTCATCCTTGTACAGGACCCAGGTGAGCACGAAGCCGATGACAGAAGCGATCACGGTGCCGATGAGCACGTAGATCAGGTTCTGGACGCCGGTGTCGCCGATGGTGTCGATGTAGCTGGGCAGGCCAAACAGGCCCAGGCCGCCCATGGTGAAGCTGCGGGTACCCATGAAGCCGATGAAGGCGCCGCCCACGGCACCGCCGATGCAGGAGTAGACGAAGGGCTTCTTCTTGGGCAGGGTCACACCGTAGATGGCGGGTTCGGTGACGCCGAAGATACCGGAGATGAAGGCGGGCAGAGCGACCTTCTTCATCTTGTCGTCACGGGTCTTGAGCAGCATAGCCAGAACGACGAAGGTCTGGGCGAAGGAGACGCAGAAGTAGGGGCTGAGGATGAAGTCATAGCCCAGGTTGGAGTAGTTGATGAGCGCCAGAGGAACCAGGCCCCAGTGCAGGCCGAAGATGACCAGAACCTGCCAGAAGGCACCGATGAGAACGCCGGCGATGAGGCCGCCCACCACGGGGATGCCGTAGATGGCGCTGAAGATGGCGGTGAGCAGGTTGCACAGGACGGTGGCGACAGGGCCGATGACCAGGTAGGTCAGGGGGACCATGACGACCAGGGTGATGAAGGGCACGACAAAGAGCTTGATGACATCGGGAATGACCTTACGCAGCCACTTTTCCAGCATAGCGCCCACGCCGCAGGCGATGATGATGGGCACGACCGAGCTGGTGTAGCCGGAAGCGGGCATGATGACCGGGATGCCCAGGAAGGTGGTGTAGTAGCTCATCTCGAAGGCAGTGCCGGTGAACAGGGAGCCCAGCACTTCGCCGCTGGTGATGTTGACCATGTTGGGATAGCACAGGGCGATGCCGATGGCCATGCCGATGAATTCGTTCATCTTGAACTTCTTGGCGGCGGTGTAGCCCAGGATGATGGGAAGGAAGTAGAAGAAGCCGTCGCCCACGGCGTACAGCACCTGGTAGGTGCCGCTGGTTTCGGGCAGGATGCCCAGGAAGGAGAACAGAGCCAGCAGGCCCTTGATGATGCCGGTGGCGGCCAGAACGCCCAGGGTGGGCTGGATGACGCCGGAGATCATATCAATGAGGATGCTCACGGGGCTCTTCTTGCCGCCGTCGGCATCGCCTTCCTCAGTGGCGTTGCCGTCCTCGTCCACGGTGCCGGCGCCCTGGAAGTGACCCACTTCCAGCACGGCGTCGTACACGTCGGTGACGTTGTTGCCGATGACGACCTGGTACTGGCCGCCGGACTGCATGACCTTGATGACGCCGTCGGTGGCTTCCAGGACTTCCTTGTTGGCCTTGGATTCATCCTTCAGCTTGAAGCGCAGGCGGGTGATGCAGTGGGCCACACTGTTGATGTTGGATTTGCCGCCCACGTTCTGGATAATAATGCGGGCGAGACCATCGTATTTGCTGGGCATAAGACGATTCTCCTTTACTGTTTGGTGAGACTCTTCGGTCAGTTCGATCCGCACACGGCCGTTTCGTACCGTGCAGCCCGCCACACCCGGCAACGCTGCCAGTGCGTGGGGGTCCGTCAGGCTCTGGTCCTTGACGGAGACCGAAAGGCGGCTGCCCCGGCGGGATGCGTCCGCAATGTTGGCCGCACCGCCCAAAGGCGGCAGGAACGCCGCGGGCAGATGGCCCGGGGTCTGGTTCGGCTCCATGGCAGATCACCTCTCAAAACAAAAATCCGGGGATGCCGCGTTACCGCGGAAAATGTATATGCACCGCCCTCGCGCGCCGGGCGTAGACATACCAACAGGAAAATAAGACGGGTTCCGGCAAAAAAAGGACCCAAAACACAATTTCCGCACCGGCAGTACGGCCACGGGGGCCATACAGCTGCGGGACAGTGTTTTGGGTGACGCCCCGCAAGCTGAGTACGGGTAACGATCCTAGAATTGTCCTGGAAACTTTATTCGGCGTCCTTGTCGGGCCGCTGCTCCGACGTGACGCGATGGATATGCATGGTCAGGTACAGTTCCTCTTCCTCGGTACAGGTCCAGCCGTAGCGGTCCTTGAGGTAGCGGGAGACCTGCCGGGTGCAGGTGTAGATTTCGGGGTACTGGCGCCGCACGGCCAGAAACAGGTCCCGGCTGCCGGCATCGGCGGGAAGGGGTTTGCCCTGCATCATCCGCTGCACCAGATACCGCAGGTGCATGGCGAAGCGGGAATAGTTGAAGCTGTCCCGGTCCAGGGTGATGTCGAACGCCTTTTCCACGATCTCGGTGAGCTCGGTGATGATCTGCGCGCTCTGCATGGTGGCGTGCATATCGCTGTTTTCGGCTTCGGCGTTGATGATGTGCAAGGCAATGCTGACGGCTTCCTGTTCCGGAAGATCCACCTTCAGGCGGTCCCGCAGCATGTGCAGAGCACTGCGTCCCAGTTTGTACTCATTGGGGTACAGGTGGCGGATATCGTAGGCAAGCGGCGTGCGCAGGGTCATGCCCGCGCGGGTGCGCTCGATGGCAAAGTTCAGATGGTCGGCCAGGATAAAGGCCAGGTTGGGATTGAGGTCGCAGTTCAGTTCCTCGTTGGCGTCCTCCGCAATATCGTCGGCGGCCAGGAAAATTTCTTCGGGAACCTCCTGCAGCAGCGTATAGTACTTGTCATCCACATAATAGAAGGTACGCTGGATCTTGCTCAAATCTTCCAGCACATAGGGCGTGGGCGGGAACCCGATCCCCTTACCGAACACAACCACTTCGTGACCCTTGGCATCCCGGGCCAGGGCACTGTTGTTGTTGATCTTTTTGATGATTTCCATGCGATCCCACCTGGTCAGAATGTTGGCTGCAAGCTTTTTTCGACAAAAAAATAACCTCAAAGGCATATACGCCAGCCGACACATTCTATCTATGGGTCGCTGTGTACAAGTAATGCCTCGGAGGTGAGTAACAATCTTGTTTCTGTACATATGATACCTGTTTATTCAAAATTTGTCCATAACTTTTTTGAACAAATTTGCAAACAGGGATTTGTTCAATTTGATCATAGATTTTGCA
>CAUEKL010000280.1 GCA_959018215.1 uncultured Gemmiger sp. | reverse complement strand
GCCAGATACCCTGCAACGGCAGGGATGCTGTTATCTCTGTCCTTGTATCGGGTGCTTACACGCTGGGCGCACAGCAAGGCCATATTGCTCTGGGGAAACGGGCTGCGAAGCGCCACCGCCCGGGCATTGGGCAGACCACAGAGATCCTTGTAATATGAGGCCGGGGTCAGGGTGGCACTGAACAGCACGGCGGCCCGCCCCAGGGCAAAGTCCGCAGCCAGAAAGGCACTGGGGTCCAGGCAGAGCAGGGAGGCACGTACCTGTGCCCCGTAAGCGCTGATCTGCAGCACAAAATGGTCATCAAACGTATCGGCTACCCGCAGCCAGTCCCGGGCATCAAAATAAAGCTGCAGCAATTCTCCGTGCAGTTCATTTGCCTCCCGGTGGTCATCCAGCCAGAGTTCCAGTTGTTCGCACAGCCGCTTCAGCAGCCGGTCGAAAGTTTCGTCCCGGTTCTTTTCAAACAGGGTCTGACCAAAACGGGCGTCCTGCGCTTGCGCGGCTTCCTCGCACCGGTGACGCCATTCGATAAAATAGGCGTTGACCTTGTTCAGCGCTGTTTTCAGCGAGCTCTTGCCCTTTCCCAGATCCTTCTTGGCCTGGTAGAAGGCGGATTTCTCCAGCGTGGCACTGTGCATATCCCGGGCTCTGTCCGGAAGGTTGTGCGCCTCATCAATCAGGAACAGGTAATCTCCCCGTGACTCAAAGAAGCGCTGCAGCCGCACCACCGGATCAAAAAGATAGTTGTAGTCCCCGATAATCACATCGCTCCACAGTGAAAGATCCAGGCCCATCTCGAAAGGACAGACGGTGTGCTTGCGGGCATAGGCCTGTAAGAGATCGGCGCTCAGCGCACCGGTGGCATCCTGCAGGGCGTCCCACAGCGCATCTTTGATGCGGTCAAAATACCCGTTGGCATAAGGGCACGCCTCTGGTGTGCACTCCCGCGTTTCAAGCAGGCAAATCTTGTCTTTTGCTGTAAGGGTGATGCTGCGCAGAGGAAGAGCGGAGTCTGCAGCACGCAGCAGGTTCAATGCGGATTCTGCGGCGGTGCGGGTAGTGCCCCGTGCGGTAAGATAGAATACCGGTCCCGACACACCGTTTCCCAATGCTTTCAAAGCAGGAAAAAGCACACTCATGGTTTTGCCGATGCCGGTGGGAGCCTGGCACAGCAGCTGACCGCCGTCCCGACAGACGTTGTATACCTCGGTGATCATCGCCCGTTGACCGGGACGGTATCCGGAAAAGGGAAAGGCAAGTGTTTGCAGTGCCGCCCGGCTTCTGGTCTGCCAAGCGGCGGCCAGGTGTGCCCATGGGGCATAGCGATGCAGCAGGCCCTGCACAATATCGTTCAGCTGCTCCGCCGTGTATGTGCGCTCAAAACGAATTACGACCTCCTCATCCACCTGGAAATAGGTGAGCAGGACTGTGATCTCCGGCAGCTCGTTTTGCAGGGCGTAGATGGCAGCATAGACCTGCCCTTGCGCCCAGTGCTCAGGGGCGTGGTCTTCGGTGATATCCGGTACAGGTAAAGTGGTGGACTTGATTTCCTCAATCACCGGAACACCGTCCCGGATAAAAATGCCGTCCGCCCGGCCCTCCAGGGTGTAGGAGATGCCGTCACAGGTGTAGTCCTGCCGCAGGGCTACTTCGGCTTTGTAGTCCGCGTGTTCCTTGGCGGCGGCACGCTGCAGGCGGCGATGGATGCGGGCGCCTTCGTTGGCCCGGTCGAAGCCGGTGAAGCGGCTGTCAATGCTGCCGGTGCGCAGCAAAAACTCAACAAGCCGCCGCACGGACAGCGCGACGGCCAAAGGGGCTTGATTGTCGGTACGTTGGGCGGACATCGGTGTGATATAGCTCCTTTTCTATGAGGAAACGGTCATGCTCCGAACAGTGTCTGTTCCACCCCGGCCCGGATGCGGTCTACGGTTTCAAAGTCCGAGGCCTGCACATAGTATCGTTCCAGAGCATCATGCAACGTCTTGGCAGCGGCCTGAGCTTCACAGGTTTTTTCCAGCAGGCTGAAAGCCAGCTTTTTATGGTAATCCAGCAAACGTCTCTGCCGTCGGTCGGGAGTTCCGATGGTGAAGCGTGTGGCGTGAATGTTCTTCTGATAATCAAATTTCATGGGGTGCCACGGGTTGCTGGTTACAAATCCAAGACCCAGCTGGGGAATGAACAGATGATCGATCTTGCTGTGCTGGTCGCTGGAACAGCGGCAGACGTAGACGTCGTACCCGTTCGTGCGAGCGTGTTCGGACAACTGTGCCATCATGCGCGATGCGGCCGCCCCATAGGGATCGTGAATGGCATAGAGTGTTTCGCCGGCGAGCTGAGGAACTGTCTGGCGAAATACGATAAGCCCTTTCGGTGTAGGGGCAGAAAGTACCCGGATATACTGCTGCCCGGGGCAAGCACCCCGGCGGGAGGGCATGGTGCGGGCTGCCAGGCGGGTGGTAAAGGCGGCAAGCTTTCTTTCGTCCACGAAAGCAGCTGCCAGCGTGCGGCGGCGCAGCAGTACAGCACAGGCCAAAGCCCAATGAGCGGAAGCCTGCTGCATCAGTCGGGCATGCTCCCGTCCAATCTGAAGTACTTCTTCCCGGTGGCGAATCAGGTATTCATGATCCAGGGCATCGTACAGGGGAATCAGCCGTTCGGCGGCGTCAGGAAACTTGCAGTCCAATGTGTGCGGGGCAGTGGCATCCAGGACCAGCGCGTTTACATCACTCATTCGTACGCCATCCAGACTGTCCGGATCACTGGAACAGTGAATACGCTCGATCCAGCTTCCGTCCCGCCGGCATTCGGCAACATCCCGCTCCAGCAGGCGCCGCATCAGGGTGGATTTACCGCATCCGGGTCCAGCTTTGATCAACCACGGAGTGATGCCGGGATCGGCTGCAGCCTCGGCGAACCAGCCGGTGAAACCGGAAGGGGAGAGAGCACCCAGAAAGAAATCCAGAACAGGCTTGCATTGCATGGTTCATAACCTCCCTTTTGGTAAGAATCTGAGCCATGCTATGCAAAAGAGGGGGCTTTTGTGAATCAAAACCTTCTTGAACTGTGGCAAAACAAGAAATCAGTATGTGTGGTCGCAGACTTCGTGAATCTTTTCTCGCAGGGCTACAAAGTCCTCAAAGGCAGCGGGTTTGCTGTGCGGGTTGCG